>NZ_JBFTOJ010000087.1:0-16537 GCF_056397905.1 Stenotrophomonas sp. 05L414_2 | reverse complement strand
GGTTGGCATGCCGCGCGCCCACCAAGGTGGGCGACTACCGATGTGGCGTGATCTGGTAGATGCCAACCTTGGTTGGCATGCCGGGCGCCCACCAAGGTGGGCGACTACCGATGTGGCGTGATCTGGTAGATGCCAACCTTGGTTGGCATGCCGCGCGCCCACCAAGGTGGGCGACTACCGATGTGGCGTGATCTGGTAGATGCCAACCTTGGTTGGCATGCCGGGCGCCCACCAAGGTGGGCGACTACCGATGCGGCATGATCTGGTAGATGCCAACCTTGGTTGGCACGCCGCTACACCATCCCACCATTGGCCCGCAGCACCTGGCCATTGATCCAGCCGCCATCGGCACCGGCCAGGAACGCCACCGCGCCGGCGATGTCTTCCGGCGTACCCAGCCGCTCCAACGGATTCATCTTCGCCAGCCGATCAATCAGTTCCGGCGACTTCCCGTCCAGGAACAGATCGGTGGCGGTCGGCCCGGGCGCCACCGCGTTCACGGTGATGCCGCGCCCACGCAGTTCCTTGCTGAGAATCGCGCCCATGGTCTCCACCGCGGCCTTGCTGGCGGCATACACGCTGTAGTTTTCCAGCTTGATGCCAACCACGCTGGTGGACAGGGTGACGATGCGACCACCGTCGCGCACGCGCCGCGCGGCCTCGCGCAGCACATTGAATGCACCCTTGAGGTTGATGCCGATCACACGGTCGAACAGGGCATCATCGCTGTCGGCCAGTGCGGCCAACTGCAGCACGCCGGCACTGTTGACCACCACATCGATGCCACCGAAGCGTGCCTCGATGGCGTCGAACAGCGCGTGCACGGCCTGCGGTTCGGCGACATCGGCCTGCAGGGCGATGGCATGCCCTCCGCTGGCGGTCAGTTCGGCAGCCAGTGCTTCGGCCTCATTACGGCGGCCGGCATAGTTGATCACCACGGCATGGCCGTCGGCGGCCAGCCGGCGCGAGATGGCAGCGCCGATGCCACGGGAGCCCCCGGTGACCAGGGCGACAGAGCGGGAAGCAGAGGAGGTCATGGCAGATTCCAGAAGTGCGCGCCGGCATGGCGCACGGCCATCTTGGTCTCTCCGCCGTCGCGGATAATCATGGATAATCCGGAAACATCATCCGGCCGCCCGAACAATGGACAGATTCACCGCCCTGCGTGCGTTCGTGCGGATCGTCGAACGCCGCAGCTTCAGCCGTGCCGCCGAAGACCTGGGGCTGCCGCGGGCCACGGTGACCGACGCGATCAAAGCACTGGAGCAGCGTCTGGGCGTGCGCCTGCTGCATCGGACTACGCGCGTGGTGGTGCCGACGCTGGAAGGCGAGGCCTTCTACGGCCGCTGTCTGCGCCTGATCGCGGACATGGACGATGCCGAAGCCGCGTTCCGTGACGTGCCGCCACGCGGGCCGCTGCGCATCGAGGTGCACGGTACGCTGGGGCGCCACCTGTTGTTTCCGCATCTGCCGGATTTCCTGCAGCGGTACCCGGACATCGAACTGGAGGTCAGCGAGGGCGACCGCTATGTCGACCTGCTGCGCGAGGGGGTGGATGGGGCCATCCGCGTGGGCACCCTGGCCGACAGCGATCTGGCCGCACGGCGCCTGGCGTTGCTGCGCGAGGTCACGGTGGCGTCGCCCGCCTACGTGAAGTCACACGGGCGGCCGGAAAACATCGCGTCGCTGGCGGCGGGACACCAGATGGTCGGCTACCGTTCCAGCGCCACCGGCCAGCTCATTCCGCTGGAGTTCCAGCAGGGCGGGCAGGTTCGCCACGTGCCGCTGCCGGCACGCGTGCGGGTGTCCGGTGCCGACGCCTTCCTCGGTGCCGCGTTGGCCGGGTTGGGCATCATCCAGGCACCGCGCTACCGGATGGACCCTTACATCGCGCGCGGGCAGTTGCTGGAGCTGTTGCCCGGGATGCCACCCACACCGAGCCCGGTCAGCCTGGTCTATCCGCGCAACCGTACGCCATCGCCGCGGCTGCGGGTGTTCATCGACTGGGTGGCGGCTGTGTTCGAGCACGCAGGCTGACGCCGACCTATCGGTCAACCCAGGCCGGGCAGCGGCGCGTGCGATGACACCAGCTGGCGGTCGCGCAATGCCTGCCAGAACGCGGTGGGAATCGTCGCCCCGGCCAACGCCAGGTTCTCGGCGATGCGCTCGGGACGGCTTGCACCGGGAATCGCCGCTGCCACTGCCGGGTGCGCCAGCGAGAACTGCAGCGCGGCGGCGCGCAGGTCCACCTGGTGTTCTGCCGCAACGTCGCGCAATGCCTGCACGCGGGCCAGCACCTCTGGCGTGGCGGTCTGGTATTCGTAATGCGCGCCGCCGGCAAGGATGCCGGAGTTGTACGGCCCGCCGACCACGATGCCGACGCCACGTGCAACGCTGTCCGGCATCAACCGCTGCAGGGCCTCTTCGTGGTCGAGCAGGGTGTAGCGCCCGGCAATCAGGAAGCCATCCGGGTCGGCCTGCTGCAGCGCCATCTCGCAGGGCTGCACGCGGTTGACGCCCAGGCCCCAGGCCCTGATGACACCTTCCTCACGCAGGCGGGTGAGCGCCACGGCGGCGCCGTCCATCGCCTGCTGGAAGACCTCCTTCCAGGCATCGCCATGGAAGTCACGCGCCGGATCATGGATCCAGACGATGTCCAGGCGATCGGTACGCAGGCGCTGCAGGCTCTCCTCGATCGCGCGCAGGGTGCCGTCAGCGCTGTAGTCGTAGACGATGCGGTYGGGCAGGCCATGCTCGAACAGGCCACCTTTCTCACCAAGGTCACGCCGGGTGGTGTCTTCCACCTCGTCCAGCACACGGCGGCCGACCTTGCTGCTCAGTACATAGGCATCACGGTCGTGATGCTGCAGGGCCTCGCCCAGGCGCAGTTCGGCCAGGCCAGCGCCGTACATCGGTGCGGCGTCGAAGTAGCGGATGCCCTGCTGCCAGGCTGCCTCGACGGTATCCAGCGCCTCCTGCTGGGGAATGTTGCGGTACATGTTGCCCAACGGTGCGGTGCCGAAGCCGATGGGCGAGGGAATGGAAAGTCGCATGGGAATCTCGTGGGGAAGGGACATTCAGTCGTGCGGGGGCAGCGCCTGCAGCGTGCCCTGCATGCGGTGGAAGCGGCCGTCGGTGGCGGTGAACCACGCCAGCGAATGGCCGTGCAGGAAGTCATCGACGTGCACCACGGTGGCACCGTCGGCTTCCTGCCAGGAAATGGCATAGATGCCCTCGGCAACCTGCCGCCACTCGCAGCTGGCTTCGCCGTGGGCACCGGCATAGATACCGGAGACGATGGCGTAGTGCACGCGATGGCCATCAGCGCTGTAGCGGTTGTCGGCGGCCAGGCCGTCATAGCTGACCCGGAACCGGCGACCGGCAAACATCGGCGGGGCGTCGCTCATCGGATCGCCACCGGGTTGATGTTGACCTGGGTGGAGCCGACGTACAGCGGCTGGCCGAGCACGAACAGGAATTCCCACGCCTTGTCGCGCACCAGCGCGCGGCTGTCGATCAGTTCCAGGTTGTAGATGCCGCGCTTGGCCAGCATGTACTGGTTCACCGGGAACTCGTCGGCGCCGTGCGGATTGGGGTAGACCTCCGAGGCCCAGGTGTCACCGCCGAAGGCGACGATGCCCTGGTCGGCCAGCCACTTCGCCGCGTCCATGCCGATGCCCGGCTCGACCTCCAGGAACTGCGCGTTGTCCTTGCCGATCAGCTCCAGCCAGCCGGTGTTGAACAGCACCACATCGCCCTTGCGCAGGGTCAGGTGCTGCTGCTTCAGCACGGCCTGGATGTCGGCGACGCTGAACTCGGTGCCGCCGGGCACGATGGCCTTGCCGTAGTACGCGGTCATGTCCAGCACCACGCCGCGTGTGACCAGCGGCGGCACCTTCTCCACGCCCAGCCTGCGCACGCCATCGACGCTGACGAAGTCGGCGGCCTTGTTGCCGTTGTAGTAGACGTTGTCGATGCCGATGTGACCAATGCCGTTGAGCTGGGTGCCGACACCGGTCCAGGCGTTCACCAGTTCATCGTTGAAGGTGAATCTGTTCGGGCCCAATGACTTGCCGGCCTGTTGCCCGACCTGCACGTTGTACAGGCGGAAGCTGCGATGGCGAAAGGCGGGCAGGTTCTTGTCCACCGGTACCGCCAGCGGATACGTCTTGCCGGTCTTCACCAGCGACACCGCCTGCTTGACCACATCGGCGGTGAGCAGGTTGGCCGCGCCGATCTCATCGTTGGCGCCGTATGCCGAGGGATACCAGTCCGCAGCGAGAGCGGCGGAGGGCAGCGGGAGCGAGGCCAGTGCAAGCAGGGCCAGGGAGGTGATGTTCATTGCGGGGCTCCAGTGCCGGTCACGCATGCGCCGCGAACTGCGGCAGCACGTACTCGGCGATTTCGTGGAAGGTGTCGGCCAAAGGCCGTTCGTTGCGGCGGAAGTGCAGGCCGATGTGATCGACGCCGGCGGCCTGCATCGCCTGCAGTTCGGCCAGCAGCGCATTGCGGCCGCCGCGCAGGCCGAAGCGCCAACGCTGCAGCGGTGCGTCGGCCCGTTCCAGCAGATCCAGGTGGATGAAGCTTGCATAGGGTTTGTTGCCGGCTACCGCGCGCCACGCCGCCACGCGGTGGGCATGTTCCTGGGGCGTGCCGGGGTAAGCCAGGCAGCCGTCCATATGTGCGCCGATCCAGGCCGGCTGCTGCTGCGCCAGGCCGGCCACCAGCAGCGGCAGCGCCCGACCATCGGCAGGCAGTACTTCCAACCCCTGCGGCAGCCGTGCAGCGGYGCCTTCGCGCAGCAGCCCGATCTGCTCGCGGAAGCGCGTGCCACGGGTGTCGAAGTCGCGGCCGAACAGCGGGTACTCCACCGGCCGGTCGCCGCTGGCAACGCCCAGCAGCAGGCGATCGCCACTGAGCTGCTGTACGCTGCGTGCCGACTTCAACGTCAGCAGAGGTTCGCGGATCGGCAGCACCACCGCGCCGGTCCCCAACAGGATCTCTTCGGTGATGCCGGCCAGGTAGCCGAGATAGGTGAACACTTCGAACACCTGCGCGGCATCGCCGAATGCCGGGTCGTACACCGGCACGTCGCGCACCCACAGCGCACGGAAGCCGAGGCGGTCGGCCAGCCTGGCAAGGTCGGCGTGCTGCTGCAGGTCCGGTTCGCCCGGCAGGCGGCGCGCAATGCGTCGTGCCTGTTCGCCCAGCGGCGTCCAGTCGTTGTCCAGCGGCGCTTCAATGCCAATGCTGAAGCCGCCCGCCTGCAGTCGTGTCAACGCAGTAGCCATCAGCGCGTGCTCCTCAGTCCCAGGCAGGCGCCAGGCCCGGCGGGTCGACTTCGCGGCCGTTGCGTTCAAGTGCGGCGATCGCAGCCATGTCTTCGGCATCCAGCTGCAGCTCGCGGGCAAGCAGGTTGCTGGCCAGGTTTTYGCGCTTGGTCGAGGAAGGAATGACGGCGTAACCCAGCTGCAGCGCCCAGGCCAGTGCGACCTGCGCCACCGTGGCCTGGTGCTTGTCGGCGATGGCGGCCAGCACCGGGTCCTTCAGTACCTTGCCGTAGGCCAGGGTCATGTAGGAGGTCACCGCGATGCCCTGTTCCTGCAGGAAAGCGGTCAATGCCGGGTTCTGCAGATAGGGGCTGAGCTCGATCTGGTTGGTGGCGATCTGGCCCTGGCCAACTACGGCGATGACCTGGCGGGTCAGTTCGATGTTGAAGTTGGATACGCCGATCTGCCGGGTCAGGCCCAGCGTCTTTGCTTCGGCCAGTGCGGTCATGTACTCGCGCAGCGCGACCGCGCTGCCCGGTGCCGGCCAGTGGATCAGCAGCAGGTCGACATGGTCGGTGCGCAGCTTGGCCAGGCTCTCGCGCAGGCTCGGCAGCAGTCTGTCGGCGGCATGGTTGTCGACCCAGAKCTTGGTGGTGATGAACAGTTCGTCGCGCGGTACACCGGATTCGGCGATGGCCTGGCCGACCTCGGCTTCATTGCCGTAGATCTGCGCGGTGTCGATGGCGCGATAGCCGAGCTCGAGGGCGTTGCGCACTGAGTCGATGACGGTCTGGCCGGTAAGGCGGAACGTGCCGACGCCAAAGGAAGGAAGGGTCATGGGAACTCCAGCTGGGTAGGGAGCGGCGTGCTCCGATGGGGGCCAGTCTGGTCGCTTTACATTTGCAGATTAAGCCGTGTATACGGGAAATGCTTTTGCGCCGAGGTAAAGAATGAAAACCACCCTGGATGAGCTGAAGGCGTTTGTCGCCGTGGTCGACAGCGGCTCGATCACAGCCGCCGCCGAGGTGCTGGGACTGACCATCTCGGCCACCAGCCGCACCCTGGCGCGCTTGGAGGACAAGCTGCAGACCACGCTGCTGCGGCGGACCACGCGACGGCTGGAGCTGACCGAAGAGGGCGCGGCGTTCCTGGAATACGCGCGTACGATCCTGGCCACGGTGGACGAAGCCGAGGAACAGATGGCGGCGCGCCGGCAGCAACCGGTAGGGCGGTTGCGGGTGGATGCAGCCACGCCGTTCATGCTGCACGTGATCGTGCCGCTGCTGGCCGGCTTCCGCGAGCGCTATCCACAGGTGCAGTTGGAGCTGAACTCCAACGAGGGCATCACCGACCTGATCGAGAAGCGCACCGACGTGGCGTTCCGCATCGGCGTGCTGCGCGATTCCACCCTGCATGCGCGGCCGATCGGCCACAGCCGCATCCGCGTGGTCGCCAGCCCGGAGTACCTGCGGCAGTACGGTACGCCCACCCGCATTGCGCAGCTGCGCGCGCACGCGCTGCTGGGTTTCACCCATCCGGGTTCACTCAACGAGTGGCCGCTGCCCGACGCCGATGGCGGTCCATTGGTGATCCAGCCGGCCATTGCATCTTCCAGCGGAGAAACGCTGCGGCAGATGGCGGTGAACGGGCTGGGCATCGCCTGCCTGTCCGATTTCCTGACCCGCCAGGACCGGCGCGAAGGGCGCCTGGTACAGCTGTTCGCCAAGCAGACCCAGGAGGTCCGCCAGCCGATCAACGCGGTGTACTACCGCAACACCGCGCTGGCCGCGCGCATCACCTGTTTCGTCGACCACGTGACGCAGACGCTGGGTCAACGCCCGTTCGACGAATAGCGTCCTGGTGGCCGGCGGACAGCCCGCGCTAGGCCGCCGCTTGTGAGCGGGCATCAGCCGGCGGGCCGCAGGGCCCGCCGGTTGCGCAGATGTGCGGTGGCCAGCATCACCCCACCACAGGCGGTGGCAGCGCCGTGCCAGAGCAGCGATTCCTTCAACGGCAGGTACAGCGAGGCGGACAGCAACAGGATCGCGCCTGCCAGGGCCACGCACAGCGGCAGGGCGCGTCGATGGCGGCGCTGGCCGGCGGCGGTGCTGAGCAGGGCGATCGACGAGGCCAGCAGCGCGAACAGCCATTCCCAGCGCGACATCACCAGCAGTGCGGTCATCGCGCCATGGCCAGGGTGCTGGAACGAGCGCAGCGCCATCATCGCCGCCGGCGTGAAGGCCAGCAGCAGGGGCAGGGCCACGCAATGCGCGGCACAGGCCAGCGACAGCCATGCGCCTGCCAGATCGAAACGGGGATGCCAGCGTGCCGAAGCTGGCGGTTGGGTGCGGGCCCTTGCGGGCGAGATCGGGATGTGGTCCATAATGTTACATAGTAACAATATGGAGCCGCCCGATGAAACGTTCTGCCGCCCTTCTGCTGCTGCTTGCTGCCCATTCTGCGAACGCCCACGACGTGCGCCATCACGGTGCTCATGTCCATGGCCAGGCCGATGTCGATCTGGCCGTGGACCAAGGAACGCTGGAACTGGCACTGCGTGCGCCCGGCATCGGCATCCTCGATTTCGAGCGACCGCCGGCCGACAGCCGCGAACAGGCCGCATTGGCGCGGGCGCGATCGATCCTGCAGAGCGGCAGCTGGGTCACGTTGCCGACCGCTGCGCAGTGCCGGTTGGACCATGCCGAGGCGACGGCGGAGGGCTTTGCGCCAGTGGCTGTGGCAGCACAGCCAGGCCAGCACACGCACGCTGGATTCACCGCCGCACTGCGCTACCACTGCGCCAACCCGGCAGCACTGCGCGGGCTGGCATTGCCGCTGCCTACGCTGTTTCCGGGGCTGCACGAGGTGATCGTCAACACCGCAACATCGACCGGGCAAGGCCGAAGCGTGGTTACTGCTGACAGCCTGCGGGTGCCGCTGGCGCCATGAATGACGATGCCATCATCGACCTGCAGGGCGTGCAGTTCGGCTACTCAGGCCGTGCAGTGCTGGACATCGCACAGCTGCAGGTGCGCGCAGGCAGCAGCGTGCTGCTGCGCGGGACCAGCGGCTCGGGCAAGAGCACGCTGCTGGGCCTGCTGGCGGGCATTCTGCTGCCGGCGAGCGGCAGCATCCGGGTTGCCGGCCATCGGGTGAACACGCTCGGTGCCGCCGCGCGCGATCGTTTCCGTGCCGACCAGCTGGGCGTGATCTTCCAGCAGTTCAACCTGCTGCCGTTCCTGAGCGTGCGCAACAACATCGCCCTGGGCGTGCGCTTTTCGCCATTGCGCAACGCGCGCATTGAAGGTGGGCTGGACGCGGAAATCGCGCGTCTGCTGCGTGCGCTGCAGCTCGATCCGGCACTGATGCCGCGCGCGGCAGGCACGCTCAGCGTCGGCCAGCAGCAGCGCGTTGCCGCTGCCCGTGCCCTGATCGGTCGCCCGGCGGTACTGCTGGCCGACGAACCGACCTCGGCGCTGGATCCCGAAGCGGCCACGGCGTTCGTGCAGCTGATGTCCGCGCAGTGCCGCGCCGCTGGCACCACCGCGCTGGTGGTCAGCCACGATGACCGCCTGCAGCCGTTGTTCGACCAGGTGTTGTCGCTGGGTGATCTGAACCGGGCAGGGGGTGCACATGTTTGAGTTGGCCTGGGCCAGCCTGCGCAGCCGCGCCTTGAGCGTGAGCCTGACCGTGCTGGTCATCACCCTGAGCGTGGTCCTGCTGCTGGGCGTGGAACGTATCCGCACGCAGGCCCACGAAGGCTTTGCCAGCACCGTCTCGGGTACGGACCTGATCGTGGGCGCACGCTCGGGGCCGGTGAACCTGCTGCTGTACTCGGTCTTCCACATCGGCGACCCGACCAACAACGTGTCCTGGCAGTCCTACCAGGAACTGTCCACGCTGCCGCAGGTGATATGGGCGGTGCCGCTGTCGCTGGGCGATTCCTGGCGTGGCTATCGGGTGATCGGCACCACCGCCGGCTATTTCGAACATTACCGGCATGGCGCAGGGCATGCGCTGGCATTCGCGCAGGGCCAGCCGTTCGACGACMTGTATGACGCGGTGGTCGGCGCTGAAGTCGCGCAGGCCGCGCACATCGGCCTGGGCACTGAGATCGTGCTGGCCCATGGCACCGGTGCGGTAACGCTGGCCACGCATGCCGACAAGCCGTTCCGCGTGGTCGGCATCCTGCAGCGTACCGGCACGCCGGTGGATTCGTCCGTGCTGGTGTCATTGCCGGCGATCGAAGCGATCCATGTCGATTGGCGCTCCGGCGTGCAGTTGCGCAGCCAGCATGTCAGCGCAGAACAGGCACGGCAGCTTGACCTGACCCCGACCAGCATCACCGCCTTCATGCTCGGGCTGAACTCGCGCATCGCCACCTTCGGCGTGCAGCGCAGCATCAACGAGTATCCGGACGAAGCACTGCAGGCGATCCTGCCCGGCGTGACGTTGCAGCAGCTGTGGCAGTCGCTGGGCACTGCCGAGCGCGCGCTGCAGCTGATCAGTGCGATGGTGGTGCTGCTGGGCATGGTGTCACTGATGGCGCTGCTGGTATCGACGCTGCAGGAACGCCGCCGTGAGATGGCGGTGCTGCGCGCCACCGGTGCGCGTCCGGCCTATGTGGCCTGCCTGCTGGTCGTTGAGGCCGTGGCCACTGCAGCAATGGCCTGCGCGTTGGCGCTGGCGGTGCTGACCTGTGCCAGCGCGGCCGGGCGCAGCTGGGCGCTGGCCAATTTCGGTCTGTCGATCACCCACGTCTGGCCGGACGCGCGCGAACTGGCCTGGGTGGGCGGCGTGCTGCTGATCAGCGCGGTTGCCGGCCTGCTGCCTGCGCTGCTGGCCTACCGGCGCACCCTGGCCGATGGCCTGGCGCCTGCGTCGTGAGCGCGGGCGTGCGCTGGTTGCTGCTGGTTGCGGCAATGCTGCTGGCCGCCTGCACGCGGCCGACCGATACCGGTGTGCAGGCACTGCCGCCGTCGCCGGTACAGAGCAATGCTGGCACGCAAAGCGAGCAGGAACTGGACTGGCTGCAGATGCTGCCCAGCGACGAACTGGCAGCACTCGAGCGCGGTGAGGGGCCGGAGGTGCAGCACAACGGCAACCGGCGCATGGCCCAGTTCGGTACGTTCCGTACGGTGGACGCGGTACTGGATCGCGCAGTGCGGTTGCCGGGCTACGTGGTGCCTTTGGCCAACGCGGCAGATGGCCGACTGGTCGAATTCCTGTTCGTGCCGTACTACGGCGCGTGCATCCACGTACCACCGCCGCCACCGAACCAGATCGTGCATGTGGTGCTGCCGCGGCCGATCGCCATGCCCGACATGTACTCGCCGTTCTTCCTGGCAGGCGTGCTGCGCGCCGAGCGGGTGGACGATGATCTTGCCGGCTCGGCCTACAGCATGGCCGACGCCGAACTGAGGCCTTATGAACCGTAGCGCGAAGCTGCTTGCCGGTGCTCTTGCCGCTGTACTGCTGGCCAGTTGTGGCCGGCCCGTCGTGGACGCCTTACCGCCACAGGCCAACAATGCTGCTGCGTCGCCGGTGGCGGCGTCTGCAGTGATCGACCGCTGGGACGCGCTGATGCCCGAGGAGGACAGCTTCCAGCGTCCACCGCCGCAGATCGGGCTGTCACGTGGCAATGGCATGGACGGGGTGGGGGGCTTGATCGACGATACGGGTTCGGGCTCGCTGCCTGGGCAGGCCATCGATCACTCCAGCCCGCTACGCGCGCAGCAGTTCGGCTCGTCGGCGGTGGTCGATGGCGTGGACGGACGTGCGCTGGACCTGGATGGCTATGTGGTGCCGCTGGCGATGAACGACGCCGGGCAGGTGGACGAACTGCTGTTCGTGCCGTTCTATGGCGCGTGCATCCACGTGCCGCCGCCACCGCCGAACCAGATCATCCATGTGACCCTGGCCACCCCCATCACGATGGGCGCGCTGTGGGATCCCTACCGGCTGTCAGGGCGCCTGCAGGTGAAGCACTTCGAGGCGGATATCGCCAGCGCGTCCTATGACGCTGCCGCAGCGACGCTTTCCGCGATCAGCCGATGACGAGCACCCGATGACGAGGCGCCGCGCACGCACCGTCGCGCTGCTGATCGTGGTGTTGCTGCTGGCAGGCACCGGGGTGGCGCTGCTGTGGAACGCAACGCACGCGCCCTCGCCACCGGCCGTTGCATTTCCCGCACCAGTGGCGGAAGCGCAGGCACGCATCGAACATCACCTGGCGGCCGACAAGGCCTTTCGTGATGACCTGCTGTTCCTGCTGGTGGCGACGCTGCGCGACCGCTGCGAACCAGCGCAGGCGGGAGTGCTGGCGCGCATGGCCAACCGTGCGTCGCTGCCGGTGCTGGCGGCGGTCAGCGCCGTGACCGCGCAGGATGCGAGCCTGGACCGACCGATCTACCAGTACATCCAACACCGCGCCGACGCCACCGGCTGCGGTCAGCCACTGCGCGTGCCGGCAGGCGAAGGCGGCACTATCGAGGTGGACATCGAACAGTACGCGCGCACCTTCCCGGACAGCTACTTCGATCCGCAGCGCAGCAGTGTGCCGCGTGACTTCGGCGCGCGTCCGCTGGCGGAACGCGCCGGCAACGCCTGCAACAGCGTGGTCTATTCGGTGCTGCCGCTGGGAGGGGGCGATTGGCGCTGCAGCACGCTGCGCAGCAACGCCCGCGCGCGGGTGCGTGTGCTGTGCGAAGACCAGATGCAACGGCAGCACGGCCATCTGCGGGGAGAGCTGGATGCCGCAGTGGGACGCGCCATGCAGGATCCGATCGTGCAGGYGGTCGCTGCCTTGCCTGCGGAGTGCAGGTAGGCCCCGGGTCATGAGGCAGGGAGCATTGCACCTCCCGGCAGCTGAATGGATCTGACTGGTAGCCCCATAACTATACAGGATGTCCTGTATAGTTATGGATGTACTCCTTCCCCATCCAGGTTCCCATGGCTCTCTCCCAGCCCTTGGACGGTGCTCCGTCCCTGTCGCGCGCCCGACGCTGGTCGCTGCTGTTCACCGTTGCCGCCGGCCTGCTGCTGGTCACGCTGGACAACTCGGTGCYGTATACCGCGCTGCCGACCCTGACCGAGGAGCTGTCGGCCAGTGCCGGGCAGGCGCTGTGGATCATCAACGCCTACCCGCTGGTGATGGCCGGTCTGCTGCTGGGCGCTGGCACCCTGGGTGACCGCATCGGCCACCGCCGGATGTTCCTGGTCGGGCTGGTGGTGTTCGGCATCGCCTCGTTGGCAGCGGCGTTCTCTGCAACCGCAGGGCAGCTGATCGCCGCGCGTGCCTTCCTCGCCGTGGGTGCGGCGGCGATGATGCCGGCCACGCTGGCCTTGATCGGGCTCAGCTTCCATGAAGAACGCGAGCGCAACATCGCCATCGCGATCTGGGGTTCGGTGGCCATCGTCGGTGCGGCGCTGGGGCCGATCATCGGTGGCTTGCTGCTGCAGCACTTCTGGTGGGGCTCGGTGTTCCTCATCAATGTGCCGGTGGTAGTGGTCGCTTTCATCGCGACCCTGCTGCTGGCGCCGGAAGGGCAGCGCGACAGCACCCGCCCATGGGACCTGCTGTCCTCGCTGCTGGCATTGGCCGCGCTGTCGGGCCTGGTACTGGCGATCAAGTCGCTGATCGCCACGCCGCCCTCGTACAGCGTGGGCGCGGTCTCGCTGCTGCTGGCGATCATCTCCGGCATCGCCTTCAGCCGCCGCCAGCAGCAGCTGCCTTATCCGCTGCTGGATTTCGCCATCTTCCGCAATCCGGCCTTCCTTGCCGGCACCCTGTCGGCGGTGTTCACCCTGTTTGCGATGGCCGGGCTGCAGCTGCTCACCACCCAGCGTTTCCAGCTGGTGGCCGGCCTCAGCCCGTTGCAGGCGGGCCTGCTGGTATCGGTGGCGGCGCTGGGCAGCCTGCCCAGCGCGTTGCTGGGCGGCAGCGTGCTGCATCGCGTCGGCCTGCGTCCGCTGATCTGCGGCGGTCTTGCGGCCGGTGCGGTAGGTGTGGGCGTGGTGGCGCTGGGCTTCCCGCATGGGCTGGGCTGGGTGGTGGCCGGCATGGCGATCACCGGCTTCGGCATGGGTGCTGCCATCTCGGTGGCGTCCACCGCCATCCTCAACAACGTGCCGCCGCATCGTGCGGGCATGGCCTCGTCGGTGGAGGAAGTGTCCTACGAGTTCGGCGGTCTGCTGGCCGTCGCACTGCTGGGCAGCCTGAGCGCTGCGATGTACGGCGCTTTCCTGCCGGAGTCGGCGGGTATTCCCGCCGCCGCGCGCGAGGGCTTCACCCAGGCGCTGCACGTGGCGCGTGAGGTGGGGCAGGGCGAGTGGTTCGCGCTGGCCACCGCGGCCTACGATCGCGGTTACCAGATCGTGCTGCTGGTGATCAGTGCGGTGCTGGCGGCCGGCGCGGTGATCATCGCGCGCCTGCTGCGTGGACGCGCCGGTGGCCGCGACGGCGCCGCCGATCGCGTAAAATAACGGCATGAGAACCAGCAAGCGCGAGCGCATCCTCGACGCCGCCGTCAGCGTGATCAACCGCGACGGGGTGCGTGCGGTCACCTTTGAATCGGTGGCGGCCGAGGCGCAGTTGACCCGTGGCGGCCTGCTGTACCACTTTCCTTCGCGCGAAGCGTTGCTGCGCGGCATCGACGAGCACCTGGTGCAGAGCTGGGAAGCATCGATGGAGGCGCTGCTGGGCAAGTCGGCCGGCGAGGCCACTGCGCTGGAGCGCTACCAGACCTTCGTGCGTGTGTCGGCGCAGAGTGCCACCCGGGCCGAGCTGATGTTCATGCTGGACTCGGTGGACCCCGAATTCCCCAGCGAGCGGCCGTGGGCACCGGTGGTGCAGCGCTGGGCGCCTTCGCCACCGGCCGCCGGCAGCGACGATCCGGCGGCGCTGGATAATTTCGTGGCGCGGCTGGCCGCCGATGGCCTGTGGATCTACGAGGCCATGTACGAAGGCCAGCTGGACGAGAACGTGCGCGCGCAGGTGACCGAACGGATCGGCGGGCTGCTCTCTCCCGAACGGTCCCGCAAGGCGTAGCAGCCAGTCCATCCGCTGAGGGCGCCCGTCAGGCAGGTGGATGCCCGTGCAGGCCATCCCCCTGCAGCCGCTCCGGGTGGGTATACACGTTGAAGCCTTCTTCGCGGGCGAAGCCCACCAGGCACAGGCCGGCACTGCGGGCCAGATCGATGGCCAGCGCAGTGGGGGCCGAGACGGCGGCCAGTACGCTGGCACCGGCGCGCGCGGCCTTGCTGACCATTTCGTAGCTGGCACGGCTGGATACCACCAGCAGGCCGCCATCGATGCTGTGTTCGTTGTGGTGCAGTGCACCGATCAGCTTGTCCAGCGCATTGTGGCGGCCGACGTCTTCGCGCACCCAGCCGATGCGGCCACTGGCATCGGCCCAGGCCGCTGCATGGGTCGAACCACTGGCAGCATTCATCGGCTGGCGTAGGGCCAGCCCAGCCAATGCCCGCTGCAGTGCAGCCGTCTGATACGTGCGGCGGTCCTTTACCGGAGGCAGCGGACGCAGCACGTCCTCCAGCTGGCGCGCACCGCACAACCCACAGCCGCCGCGACCCGGCAGCAGGCGCCCGTTGTCAGGATCCAGTGCGGCGCCGGGGGCGTCGGCGGACACGCTCATATTCAGCTCGATGCCCTCCAGTTGTGGCTGCACCTGGATGGACAGCAACTGGTCAGGACGCTCGATCAACCCTTCGCTGAGCGAGAAGCCCAGCGCGAAATCCTCCAGGTCGCATGGCGTGGCCATCATCACCGCGAAGGCCGCGCCGTTATAACGCATCGCCACCGGTACTTCTTCGGCGATCGTATCGACCCGTTGCTCCTGCCCCGTGCYGCGCCAGCGCTGCAGCGTGCGCAGGGCCGTGCCGGCGGGCGGGGGCGAAGGCAACGTCGATCCGGGCATGCGGCACATCCTGGGTAAAGCAGAAGGGCAGGCTACGCCCGGAGGATAGCGCAGCCATCCAGTGAAGACGCGGCGGTAACCGTTGCCATGGCAGCCTGCTGTACCCGGGCCGGGCCATGGCGCTGGGGTTGCCGGTGTGCTTGACTGGCCACGGCAGCCGGGCGCGAGCCCGGCTCTGCTGGCAGGCACACCACCAACGCAGGTTCCCGACCATGTCCGAACAGAAGCCGCCGCGTTACAAGCCTTACAACCAACCGGCAGGCGGCTGGGGGGCCRCCGGTGCGACCGCCAAGGTGCTGCTGCAGCAGAGCGTGATCGGCAAAGGATCCAAGGCGCTGCTGGCGATGAACCAGCCGGGCGGATTCAAATGCCCCAGCTGCGCCTTCCCCGATGCCGACCACCGCAAGAAGCTGGAATTCTGCGAGAACGGTGCCAAGGCCCTGGCCTGGGAAGCGACCCAGCACCGGGTGACCCGTGAACTGTTCGCCCAGCACACCGTCACCGAGTTGATGGCGCAGACCGATTACTGGTTGGAGCAGCAGGGCCGGCTGACCGAGCCGATGCGCTACGACGCCGCCACCGATCACTACGTGCCCTGCGAATGGGACGAGGCGTTTGCACTCATCGGTCGCCATCTGCAGGCGCTGGACAACCCCGACCAGGCCGAGTTCTACACCTCCGGCCGCACGCCCAACGAGGCGGCGTTCCTGTATTCGATCTTCGTGCGCGAGTTCGGTACCAACAACTTCCCGGACTGCTCGAACATGTGCCACGAGCCGACCAGCCGTGGCCTGCCACCAGCGATAGGCGTGGGCAAGGGCACCATCGTGCTGGACGACTTCGAACACGCCGAGGCGATCTTCGTGATGGGCCAGAACACCGGCACCAACTCGCCGCGGATGATGAGCAACCTGGTGGAAGCGCGCAAGCGCGGTGTGCCGATCGTGGCGGTCAACCCGATGCCGGAGCGTGCCCTGATCCGCTTCACCGAACCACAGGACGTGGTGCAGATGGCCACGTTCGGTTCCACCGAGATCACCAGCGAGTTCGTGCACGTCCGCATCGGCGGCGACCTTGCGCTGATCAAGGGCATGATGAAGGTGATGTTCGAGCGCGAAGCCCAGGGTGAGTCAGTGCTGGATCATGCGTTCCTGGCCGAACACACCGTTGGCCTGGAGGCGCTGCGCGAGGACGTGCTGGCGCAGGACTGGGATGAGATCGTGCGGGTGTCGGGCATCGCACAGGAACAGATCCGGCGCTGCGCGGAGATCTACATCCGTTCGCAGGCGACGGTCATCTGCTATGGCATGGGCCTGACCCATGGGCCTGACC
>NZ_JBFTOJ010000086.1:0-25067 GCF_056397905.1 Stenotrophomonas sp. 05L414_2 | reverse complement strand
GCCATGTAGCGAAGATGGGGCGGATGCGCTTCATCGAGATCCACATCCTGACGTCGCCGTCTACGCCGCTGGGCACGGTGGGTGAGGTGGATGCGATGCGCGATGAGATTGCAGTGCGGTTGGACGCGCGAAGCAGCACGTTCTGGCTGACGATCGATTTCACCGCGGATCCGGCGTGGACCTGATCCTTCCGATCGTTGCGTGCGTTGGACCGCTCTGTTGCATGCAATTGGTTTGACCTCAACAGCAGTTGAGGTCGCAGACTGCATCGCATTCCCCACAAGGCATGCGGTATGAACCTGCTGACCACCCCGGACTTCAGCCATGGCCTGCTGGATCTGTTCGATCCGCCCGGCCTGCACGATCCCAGTGCCAACGGATATTCGCATGTGGCGGTGGTGCGACTGCCAGCGCGTGTGATCCATATCGCCGGACAGGGAGGCGAGGACGACCAGGGAAGCCTGTCGCCGAGCTTCGAGGAGCAGGTGTCGCAGGCACTGGACAATCTGCAGACCGCGCTGCGGTCGGCGCATGCGGATCTGGCCGATGTTGCACGACTGCGGATCCTGGTGGTCGACCACGACGAGGATCGCCTGGGCATCATCGCCCGCCAGGTGCGGCGACGTTGGGCCAATCGCGCAGCGCCGACCTGCACGTTGATTCCGGTGCCGCGGCTGGCGTTGGACGGAATGCTGTTCGAGATCGAGGCAGAGGCCTACAGCGCTTAGCGCAGGTAGTACTCCACCGGCACCCACCAGTTCCTGCGGAGCTGGCAGTTCTTCTGGAATCCGGGGCAGAGGCTGGGCGCGGCGGAATGTCTGCAGCGCGCTTTCATCCAGCATCGGCTGTCCACTGGACTGTTCCAGGCGCAATGCCCGCAGGTGGCCGTCGCGGTCGATGCTGGCCCTGACCCATGCGGTGCCCTGCTGGCGCCGCGACCTCGCTGCGGCGGGGTAATAGCGGTAACGCTCCAGCCGCGCCATCAGGCGGGCTTCCCACTGGTCGCTGGCGGCGCCGGCCTGGAAGTCCGCCGGTGGTGCGTCCGGAGCGGGCGGTGCGGCCGTGATCGATGCCGGTGCGGAACGGGCATCGGTCGCGGCCGCAGGTGGGGCCACGGGCAAGGGCTGGTGGCCGTCGCCATTCTTCTCGCTGGCGGCGAGGTTGCCCTCGGGTGCCGCCGTGGCCCGCGGTGGTGGGGGTGTTTTCCGCGCCTCGGCTGCCCGCGATTGCTGGGCCTGGCTGAAGCGTTCGGACTGCAGTTCTTCCACCGGCTGCGGCGGCGTGGCTGGCGCCAGCAGGCGCAGGCTGATGCGCACGTCCTGTTCCGGCGGCGGCTGCAGCGGCGGGGTGGACATCCAGTGGACGAACAGCAGCAACGGCAGCAGGTGCAGCCCGATGCTGATCGTCACCGCTTGCCAGTGCTGCCGACGCTCACTCATCGCTGACTACCCCGGACGGGTCGGCGACGTCGGCAGCGAGCAGAGGGCCAGTGACCGCATCAGCACCTGAGGCAAAGCTGTGTTGGATGAGTTTGCGACGGACGTGGGCGTGCAGCGGCCGGTAGCGGGCTGYGCACAGCTGCGCGACATCCGTCGATTCGACAGGCATGGGCACGGGGCGGGCGACGGCTGGGGAAGGGAACAGCCCGCGGCGGCAAGGGCAGCGGCGTCACGTTACAGTAAAGAAGAATCATTTGCATCTGTGTTTGTGTGCGCCCGTCCTGCGGTAGTGCCACGCGGGCGTGCGCTGGCACGCGTAGAGCGGGCTATGGCGAGCGCGCGGCGCGTTCCATCTGCAGCAGCAGGCGGTGCGCGGGGAACATGCGCAGGCTGGGGTAGCGGGCGCGGTAGTAGGCATTCCAGTAACTGGCAGCGCGCTGTCGGCAGAGGTCGAAGAATGCGCGGTTCTCGCCAATGAGCGCGGCATAGCGCTGCAGGCCGGTCTGTTGCGCCGTGATCGCCACGGCCGACGCGACCTCGTCCACGTACTCCCCCAGCAAGGCCAGCTGGAAGGCATGCACCCAGGGCATCGGCGAGGGCCCCAGCTTCTCGATCGCACGTTGCCGTACATGTCCGTCGCAGTGACGCGAGAGCAGGCAGAGGCAAAGGGCGCGCGTATCACCCTGCAGTTGGGATGCGAGCCGGAACAGGTCCGTGGCGTCGGCGTAGATACGATAAGGGAACCGCAGCAGTTCGCCTTCGATGATGAGGCTTCGTTCGCCATTGCCCGACAGGTTGTCGATCCGGCCCAGCCGTTGCTGAAGGTCGGTGCAGGTTGCCTGCAACACGCGGGGAACGTCGATCAACGCGACGGTTCCGCCAGCGTGATGCCGCGATAGTCGCAGTGGATCTGCAGGCTCTCCGTGGCGTTGGGGTGCAGATCGAAGTCGCATCGCTGCAGTGCATCCTTGGCCGCTGCAACGGCGTCGGCATGGCGGCTGACGCGCTGCTGCTGCCAGCGCAGTGGAGTGAACACGCCCAGCGGAAGCAGGCGCAGGCGCTGGCCGTGCAGGACCAGCGAGACATCCACATGACGCCCGTCCAGATCGTGGCCATTGGCGCCGAAGATGGCGTCGATCTCATCATGGCGATGCCGATAGCAGCAGCGGAACACGGCGATGCCCAGCCGCCGGACCACGCGCCGGAAGCCGCCCAGCTGTCCCTGGCTGCATTCGAAGCCGCGGGTGACCAGCAGACGAAGCGTGGACGGCAGCAGGGCCTGCGCGTCGAGCAGGCGCTGCAGAACCTCGGCCTCGACGATGACCTGTGACGCGGGCCAGCGTGGGGCAATGCGCAGGCCGTCGATGGTGCCGCGTGACAGTTTCAACATGCGTGAAGCTTCGCATGGGAGTGGGTAGCCGGGTAGTGCCGGCCGCTGGCCGGCTCCTGGCGCGATGGTCAGAGATCGCGGTACTGGATCTGCGCGGCCAGCACGCGCAGGCCATCGGCGGTGCTGGAGAGGATGCGCTCCTCACCGATGCCCTTCTGCCGTTGCAGGGTGAAGCCTTCGGCAGCGGGCAGGCGTGCGGCGATGGCATCAATGCGTTGCAGCGCGTTGGGACCGTCGCAGTCGACATGGCCCCAATGGATGCCGTTGTGCTGGATGGTCAGGCGGTAGTGCATTGGCGGGTCTCCGGCAGGTCGTGCAGCCACTGATGGAACATTGCGGTCGCCGCGGCGGCGAGAGGCCCGCCGTAGCGGCGGGCCTGCGTGCGCAGGTCGACGGGATCGATACCGGCCGCGGCCAGTTCCAGCGCATGGCCGATCAGCCAGCGCTCGAACTGGCGCGCATCCAGTTCGGGATGGCATTGCAACGCGAGTGCATGGTGGCCGATGGCGAAGGCTTGGTGGCGACAGGCGGGCGTACTGGCGAGGCGGCGTGCGCCCTCCGGCAGTTCGAAGGCTTCACCATGCCAGTGCAGCACCGGGATGCCCTGTAATGCCTGCAAAGGCGAGCGCTGGCCTTCATCGGTGAGCAGCAGCGGTGCAAAACCAATTTCCTTGCCGCCGGTGGGGGCAACGACAGCATGCAGTGCGCGCGCCATCAACTGGGCGCCCAGGCAGATGCCCAGCGTCGGCCGCTGTTGCTGCAGGCGACGCTGCAGCAACGCGATGCTGTCGGCGAGGAACGGGTAGGCCGCTCCATTGTTGACGCTGATCGGGCCACCCAGCACCACCAGCAGATCGGCATCTTCGGCTGCATCGAGTGCATCCACGCCGGCTTGCAGTGTATGTACCTGCCATCCCTGCGCGAGCAGCAGCGGATGCAGGGTGCCAAGATCTTCAAAGGCCACGTGCTGCAGGGCAACGGCGCGCTTCATGCCGGTGCTCCCGGGGTGGGCCAGTAGAAGCTGTCGGGCGTGGAGCGTGCACCGAAGATCGCCTGGCCAACGCGGACGACGGTGGCACCTTCCTCGATGGCGACTTCAAAATCACCGGACATGCCCATCGACAGCTGCGACAGGTCCAGGCCTGCCGGCGCCGTCTGCTGAAGCTGGTCGCGCAGCTCGCGCAGGCGCACGAAGCAGGCGCGTACGCGTTCCACCTCGGGGGTGAAGATGGCGAGGGTCATCAGGCCACGCACGCGCAGGCGGTCGAAGGCGGGCAGCTGCTGCACGAAGTCGGCCACCGCCGCCGGCTCCAGGCCGTATTTGCTGGGCTCTGCCGAGGTGTTGAC
Organism: Stenotrophomonas sp. 05L414_2; assembly: GCF_056397905.1. Lineage (NCBI taxonomy): Bacteria > Pseudomonadati > Pseudomonadota > Gammaproteobacteria > Lysobacterales > Lysobacteraceae > Stenotrophomonas > Stenotrophomonas sp. 05L414_2. The sequence goes on along the minus strand of NZ_JBFTOJ010000086.1, from coordinate 20,891 downwards.
CTGTACGAACACATCCAGCGTGCGGTCCTCCAGCAGCAGCCGCTGCTGCAGCGCCTCGGCCACGCGCAGGCTGTCCAGCGCCTGGAACTCGCTGGCGAAGCGTGCGACGTAGCGGGCCTTGTTGGTCTGCAGGTGGCCGATGACTGACCAATGCACGCCAAGGTCGRCCATGGCCTCGGCCTTGCGCTGCGCCTCCTGCACCTTGTTTTCCCCCAGCTGGTGGCAACCGGCGGCTACGGCCATGCGGATGCGTGCTTCATCGACGGTCTTGCTGACCGGCAGCAGGCGCACGCTGGCCGGATCACGACCGGCGCGGGCACAGGCGCTGGCGATGCGCTGGCGCACGGTGGCCAGGTTGGCGGCGATCTGTTCGACGGACTGGGCGACGGGCCAGTCGGCGGGGGCGAGGGACATGGGGCACCTCCGGTGCGGGGTGGCCAGGGTGGGATACACTGGCACAGGACAAGAGATAGTTTGGCATAGGACAAAATGAAAATCACCGGGAACAGCGCCGAAGCGATCTTCGACAGCATCCGCGAGGGCATCGGTAGCGGCCATCTGGCGGCCGGCAGCGTGCTGCCGCCGGTGCGGGATCTGGCCGATCGACTGGGGGTCAACCGCAATACCGTAGCCGCTGCCTACAAGCGGCTGGACGCGGCGGGCCTGGCCAGTACGGCAGGGCGTCGCGGCACGGTGGTGCGCGGCCTGCCGGCGACGATGGCGCGCGAGGGCAGTGCGCCGGGGCTGGCCCTGCATGACCTGGCCGGCGGCAACCCGGATCCGCGCTGCCTGCCTAGCCTGCGGGTGGCCGCGGCGGCCTCGCGCCTGTATGGAGTGGAGACGGTCGATCCACGCATGCAACGCCTGGCACGGGCTTCGCTGGATGCCGATTGCCCGCCGGACTATGCGCTGGAACTGACCCATGGCGCGGTCGATGGCATCGAGCGTCTGTTGTCGGCGTGGCTGCTGCCGGGGGACCGCATCGCAGTGGAGGATCCCTGTTTCCTGGGCAGCCTCAATGTCCTCGGTGCGGCCGGACACGCGCCGCTGCCGGTGGCGGTGGATGCGCACGGCATGCAGGTGGAATCATTGCGGCAGGCGTTGGATGCAGGTGCACGCGCGGTGCTGCTGACCCCGCGCGCACACAATCCTACTGGTGCCAGCCTGGACGCGAAGCGTGCACGTGCGCTGCGCCAGTTGCTGGCCGGCTATCCGCAGGTCGCGGTGCTGATCGACGATCACTACGCGCTGCTCTCGCAACAGGCCTATCACTCGGTGTTGCCGATGGACGGTCGGCGGTGGGCGTTGCTGCGTTCGTTGTCCAAGGCGTTGGGCCCGGACCTGCGCGTGGCCTGGCTGGCCTGCGATGAGCAGACCGCGGCGCGCCTGCGTCTGCGGCTGGCGGCGGGCACCGGCTGGGTCAGCCATCTGTTGCAGGATGCAGCCAGTTCGGTGTTGGAGTCGGCGCAGCAACGGGCGAAGGTGGCTGCCGCCGGTGAGCGCTACCAGCAGCGGCTGCAGGGTCTGCAGGCCCTGCTGCAGGCGCGCGGGCTGCCGACACCGATGCCGATGGAAGGCTTGAATCTGTGGCTGCCCCTGCCGGCCGACAGCACGCCGCAGGTGCTGGCGCTGGCGGCGCGTGGCTGGCATGTGCGTGGGGGTGAAGTCTTTGCGGTGTCTGCACCGGCGCATGGGTTGCGCATCACCTGTGCGGCACTCGGCCCGCCGCAGCAACGTCGGTTGGCCGATGACCTGGCGGCGGTGATGCGCTGAGCGTGCGCGCTCAGGGCGCAGCGCTGGCGCCGGGGCGCACGTAGTAGGACTGGCCGCTGTCGTCGAGGAACACCAGCTCCGGCTTGCCCTGCCAGGAACTCAGCATGGCGCCGGTGTTGTTCTGGTGCTTGACCATCAGGCTGGCACCGCGGTCCGGATTGGCGACCACCTTGAAGACCTCGGTGGTGCCGGTGGCATCGTCAAGGGTCAGCAGGGCTTCGCCACCCCGGTCGCTGGTGCCGTAGCCGCCGCGCTCGGAGCCATCGGGGCCGAGCAGGATCAGGCCGGACAGGGCGGTGGCACGCGGCCCCTGCGGGCGGCCCCGGCTGAGGGGGTCGGGAACCGGGGCGCCGAGGATCACCCGCGGCTGGCCGCTGGCATCGTGGATGATCAGGCCGCGCGCTTCGATCACGCGGTGCGGTGACTGGCTGCGATGCAGGTTCCAGGCGGTCCAGCCGGAAACGAGCAACGCGAGCATGGCGACCACCAGGGTGGTCAGGGTCAGGGCACGAGCCATTGTGTATTCCTTCCTTGGACGTGGCCGACGATAGCGGAATCCGGTCGGCCGTGGCCAGTTCGGTGTGTGACGGTGTGTATCGTCAATGGAAGTCGCGGCTGTGGCTGCGCAGTCCCTGCAGCAGTTCGTCCAGGCAGTGCATGCGCTGCACGATCACATGCTGCACGCCATCCACGCGTTCCAGCCGGCCGTCGATCTGCATCAGCTGCGTATCTACCAGGACGTGGTGCTGGCGGTCGGCCAGATGTCGCCAGACCACGGCGTTGACCATGCCGGTTTCATCTTCCAGGGYAAGGAAGGTGACGCCGCTGGCGGTCTGCGGGCGCTGGCGCATGCGTACCAGGCCGGCGATGCGTACGCGCCGGCCATGACCATGGTTGGCCAGCTGCGCGGCATCCAGGCAGCCACGGGTTCGCAGCTGCGCACGCAGGAACGACATCGGATGGCGGCCGAGGGTGGTGCCGGTGCTGCGGTAATCGGCCTGCATGTCTTCCCAGGCGCTGGGCAGGGGCAGGGCCACGCGCGCTTCGGCGGTGGCGCGGGCCTGGTCGAACAACGGCAGGCGGTTCTCCACGCCGGAGATATCCCAGCGTGCGCGGTGGCGATGGCCGCTGAGACCGCGCAGGGCGCCAGCATCGGCGAGCAGGCCCTGCTGGCGGCGATCCAGTGCGGTGCGCTGGCAGAGATCGCCGACATCGTCGAAGGGGCGCCGTGCGCGTTCACGCATGATGATCTGCGCGGCCGGTTCGCTGCAGCCATCGACCAGGCGCAGGCCGAGCCGGATTGCCGCCGCGCCCTTGCTGAAGTCCAGTGTGCAATCCCAGTCGCTGTGGCGCACGTCCACCGGCAGTACCGTGATGCCATGCCGGCGTGCATCCTGCAGCAGCTGGTCGGGGCTGTAGAAGCCCAGTGGCTGGCTGTTGATCAGGCTGGCGGTGAATGCAGCCGGGTGGTGGCACTTCAGCCAGCAGCTGGCATAGGTGAGCAGGGCGAAGCTGGCCGCGTGGCTTTCCGGAAAACCGTAGTCGCCGAAGCCCTTGATCTGCTCGAACAGGTGCTCGCCATATTCCAGACTGAAGCCGTTTTTCAACATGCCCGTCAGCAGCTTTTCGCGGTGCGGTTCCAGGCCGCCACGACGCTTCCAGGCGGCCATCGAACGGCGCAGTGCATCGGCTTCGCCGGGTTCATAACCGGCAGCTTCCACCGCCAGCTGCATCACCTGCTCCTGGAACAAGGGCACGCCCAGAGTGCGCGCGAACACGCGTTCCAGTCGCGCTGGATACAGCGGGTTCTCCGGATCATTCAACGCATCCGGGCCTTGTTCGCGCAGGATCCGCCGACGTTCCAGGTAGGGATGCACCATGTCGCCCTGGATCGGCCCGGGGCGCACGATCGCTACTTCGATCACCAGGTCATAGAAATTACGCGGCTGCATGCGTGGCAGCATCGCCATCTGCGCGCGCGACTCGATCTGGAACACGCCGATGGTGTCGGCGGCGCAGATCATGTCGTAGGTCGGCTTGTCATCGTCCTCGATTGCATCCATGCGTCCTTCGTGCAGGCCGTGCTGCTGCAGCATCGCCAGGCATTTGCGGATGGCGGTGAGCATGCCCAGTGCCAGGCAGTCGACCTTCATCAGGCCGGTGGCGTCCAGGTCGTCCTTGTCCCACTGGATGACGGTGCGGTCGGCCATCGCCGCGTTCTCCACCGGCACCAGCGTCGACAGCGGATGCTCGGAAATCACGAAGCCGCCCGGATGCTGCGACAGATGGCGCGGAAAATCGATCAGCTCGGCGGTCAATGCCAGCAGCCGGCGCATCAACGGTGTTTCCGGATCGAAACCGCGCTCGCGCAGGGTTTCCGGCAACGGAATGTTGCCGCCCCAATGGTCCATCGCCGCGCCCAGCTCGTTGACCTGGTCCATCGGCAGGCCCAGCGCACGGGCGACATCGCGGATCGCGCTGCGGCCACGGTAGCTGATCGCCACCGCCGTCAACGCGGCACGCTCGCGGCCATAGCGGTTGAACACGTACTGCAGCACTTCCTCGCGGCGCTCGTGTTCGAAGTCGATGTCGATGTCCGGTGGTTCATCACGCTCGGCGGAGATGAAGCGCTCGAACAGCAGGTTGCTGCGCGCTGGGTCGATCTCGGTCACACCCAGCACGAAGCACACCGCTGAATTGGCGGCCGAGCCACGGCCCTGGCAGAGGATGTCCTGGCTGCGGGCGAAGCGCACGATGTCCTGCACGGTGAGGAAATAGGAGGCGTACTGCTTCTGCTTGATCAGTGCCAGTTCGTGCTCGATCTGCTTGCGCTGGGCTGGCTCGATGCCCTTTTTCCAACGCCAAGGAATGCCGCGCTCGACCAGCACGCGCAGCCAGCTGTCCGGGTCGTGGCCTTCGGGCACCAGTTCGCGCGGGTAGGTGTATTTCAGCTGGTCCAGGGAGAAGTGGCAGCGTTCGGCGATGCGCAGGGTTTCTGCCAGCAGTTCGGGCGGATACAGCTGGGCCAGTGCAGTGCGCGGGCGCAGATGACGCTCGCCGTTGGCAAACAGGCGCCAACCAGCCTCGGCCACGCTGCAGCGATGGCGGATCGCGGTCAGCGTGTCCTGCAAGGCACGACGCCGACGCACGTGCATGTGCACGTCGCCACTGGCGACCAGCGGCAACCGGTGGCGCTCGCCGAAGGCCTGCAGCTGCTGCAGCCGGCGCGTGTCGTCGTGTTCGTGGTGCAGCTCCACGGCCAGCCACAGGCGCTGCGGAAAACAACGGCGCAGCAGTTCCAGTTCGGTGGCCGCCGGTTGCCGGTCCAGCCACAGGCACAGCAGGCCCTCGGGCAGTCCCTGCAGATCCTCGCGCAGGCAGCGGTATCCGCCCTTGGCTGCCCGCCGGCGACAGGTGGTGATCAGCTGGCACAGCCCGGCGTAAGCGGCTTGGTTGGTGCACAGCAGGGCCAGCTTGGGCCCGTCTTCAACCTGGAATTCGGCACCGACGATCAGCGCCACGCCGTGYGTCTTCGCCGCCTGCCATGCGCGCACGATGCCAGCCAACGAGCATTCGTCGGTGATGGCCAACGCGCGGTAACCCTGGCCGGCGGCGCGTGCGAACAGTTCCTCGGCGGTGGATGCGCCACGCTGGAAGCTGAAGGCCGACAGGCAGTGCAGTTCGGCGTATCCGGGCAGATCGGTGTGCATGGGGCTCAACCGAACCAGCCGTGCAGCATCCACGGCGCATGCGGATCATTGCGCGTGCGGAAGGCCCAGCCACGCTGGCCCTGCGCGGTTTCCACCACGTAATAGTCGCGGCGTGCATCGGCCTGGTCCCACCAGCCCGATTCAATCCGTTCCGGCCCGGCGACGATGCGCAGGCGCGGATCGCGCAGCGGCTGTGGCGTCTCCAGCAGCCAGCCGGGGCGCAGCGGCCACCAAGCGGGTGGCTTGGCCGGTGGCTGGGTGCCACTGGCGCGTTCGGGGCGGTGGTCGGCCTGCACGGCCAGTGGCTGCACGGCGTCATCGCCGAGGCGGGCACGCAGGCGCTCGCGCAGCTGGGTCCATGGCATCGCCTGCGCCGGGCGGGTATCGAACAGGTCACGTGCGGCCGGCACGAACGGCGGCAGCTGCTCGGCCTGCAGGCGCAGCGCACGGCTGCCGGCGGGCAGGGCGAAGGCTTCCATGCGGTTGCGTGCGATCTCGAACAGCAGCGCCGCATCGCGTTCGGGGGCCAGCAGGCCGATGGTCAGCACGCTGGCCGGCAGCAGGTCGTGCTCGAAATGCAGATCGAAACGCTGCACGCCACCATCGCGCGAACACAGGAATGCGGCCAGATCCAGCAGCAGGCGCCGCAGCGGGAACAGCAGGGCCTGGCTGGATTCGATCTCGTATTCGAATTCGATGCGCGCATCGAACCGGTCCGGCGGCTGGTAATAGCGCAGCGGCGCGTTGCCCAAACCGCGCACGGCATCCAGCTGCTGCAGTACCTCGGGGGCGAAGCGGCGGGCCAGGCTTTCGCGCGGCAGGTCGAAGGCCGCCCCCAGCGTGCGCAGGCCGGAGCGTGCCAGCACGGTCACTGCATCAACGGGCAGGCCACTACGCGCCAGTGGCAGCTGTGCCAGTGCGGCGGGCAGCTGCTGCGCATCGATGCCAAGGCCATCGTGCACATTGGCCAGCACGCGCGCGGCATGCGGGTTGGGGGCAGCGACCAGGCGATGGCGGAAGCCCAGGTCGTGCAGGCCGTTGCGCAGGCGTTGTTCGATCGTCAGCCAATCGCCGAACAGGGCACGGCTGGCACCGATCTCCAGCACCAGCGCATGCGGAAAATCGAGGCTGACCAGCGAGCTGGTGGCATACAGCCAGCTGGCCAGCAACTGCCGGGTGTGCTGTTCGGCGCTGGGATCGTAGTCATGCAGCTGCAGGTCCTGCACCAGCACCTGCGCGGCCGACAGCAGCATGCCCGGGCGCAGCCCCGCTGCCCGCGCGGCAGGGCTGACCGCACGCAGCACACGACGCTGCGCCGGCCCCTGCAGCAGTACCAGTGGCCGCTGTGGATCGGGCTGCAGGCGCAGCACGCTGTCCAGCGCCAGCTGCGGCAACAACAGGCAGGCCCAGTGCATGGCGCGGCCTCAGTGGGCGATGGCCAGCGGCAACGGCTGCGCCGGTGGCAGCCCGCCGCGGCACTTCAGCACCCGCACCTGGCCATGGTCGAGCTGCAGGCGCAGGCTGGCCGGGGAGGGGTTGCGGGCGGCGCGGGCCTCGCGGAACACGAAACCCAGGCACTGGCCGCTGTCGGCGGCAACCTGCAGGCGGCGCAGGGCACGATCGTCGGCCTGCTGCGGCCAGCACAGCACGGCGGCGCAGGCGGCAGAGCGCAGGCACTGCTCGGCCGCCCACAGCGCCTGCTTCGGTGCGGCGTGGATGATCTGCAGCTGGGCCAGGTCGAGCCCGGCGGCGGCCCATGCCGGGGCGTGCGGGCGATAGGGTGGGGCGACCAGCACGATCGGTCGTGGTTGCTGGCTCAGCTTTGCCAGCGCCGGCCAGATCAGGGCCAGTTCACCGACCCCGGGTGCTGCCTGCAGTACTTCGCACAGCCCGCTGGCTGGCCAGCCACCGCCGGGCAGGCGCGCGTCCAGCGCCGGGTGGCCACTGGCCAGATGGTCGCTGGCCTGCCCCTGGCGTGCCGGCCCGCGCCAGACCTGGCGGCCGTCCAGCAGGCGGTCGAGGGCGACGACGGCGCCCATCAGCCGGTCCTCCGGGGGAGGCGCCGGGCTGGCGGGAAGCGGCAGAAGTGGGCGGAAACGGCAGGCATGGAGCGAGTATCGACAGGCCGATATCAGGGGCTGAGACCGGACATGCTACTCGGCTTGTGAGTAATATTACTAATGAAATCGGAGGGCGGGGTTTCAGCTTGCTGAAGGAGGTAAAGCATCCACGCAGGGCGTGGATCTACTGGGGAACGGGGGCCTGGATGCGGGAAAAGCGGTGCCGGCCAAGGTCGGCACCGCCCACCCTGGCCCGGCTATCGGGTCACGGGCGGACCGGCAGGGCCACCGGGCGCAGCGGCGCGGCGTCGCCGCCGCGGATCTTCAGCGGGCCACCGATGAAGGCGAACTCATAGACCTTGTCGCGCGCCAGTTCATCCAGCGCCACCAGCTCGATGATCGGCGCGCCCTGCTGCGCCAGCAGGTAGGTGTGCAGCGGCACGTAGTCGTCGGACACTTCGGAAGGGAAGGTCTCGAAGCTGAGGTTGTCGGCGCCGACGATCATCGCGCCGCTGTCCTCCACCAGGAAACGCGCCGCATCCATGCCCATGCCCGGCGGGTTGGCCATGTAGGCCTTGGGCTGTTCGAACAGGCGCATGCGACCGGTGCGGATCAGTACGATGTCGCCCTGCTGCAGCTGCACGTGCTGGCGCGCCAGCGCATCCTTCAGGTCCTGGCGGGTGACGCGGTAGCTGTCCGGCAGCATGTCCATGCCCTTGGCGCCGGCCACGTCGATCAGTACGCCACGGGCGATCAGCGGCGGGAATTTCTCGATGCCGGTGACGTTCCAGCCGCGGTCGCCGAGGTGCTTGTCGGCCTCGAAGCCATTCCAGATCTTTCCATGGATGCCGAAGTGGTTCAGCGCATCGATGTGGGTGCCGGTGTGGCTGTACATCGAGAACGCGGTGCCGGTGTAGCTGCGGGTGAGGTTCATCGTCTCGCCTACGCCCATCGGGTCGTCCATCACCGTGCCGCGCGGGGTGTGGGTCATCCAGAACTGGTAGTGCGGGTCGCCGGCATCCTGCCAGCTGGGCATGCCGACGTAGTACTCGGTGGCCAGATCGTAGGCTTTGCCGCCGCTGACCCGCGACAGGATCGCTGCGCGTGAGGCCTCGGTGATCAGGTTGAGGCGGCCGATCTCGTCCTTCGGCCCCCAGGGGCTGGTGCCGACCTGCTGGCCGGAGGGAACGCGTTCGTGCGCGGACACGGCGGTGGAAGCCGCGGCGCCGGCCAACAGCAGGGCCAGGGCGGTGCCCAGGGTACGTGGGGTCATGGGAATCTCCTTGAAGGTGGGGAACGGTGCGGCTCAGGCCGCGACCAGCGGCGCCAGGGCCTGGCGCAGTTGCGGCAGCGGCAGGGTCTGCAGGCGCAGGCCGTTGCCGGTGATGACGGTGGGGATGGAGCGGATGCCGAGTGCGGCAGCTTCAGCGCGGTCGGCCTGCACGCGCTGGCGCACCTCATCGCTGCGCATCCGGTCGGCGAAGACGCCACGCCGATGCCCCAGCTGTTCGGCGATGTCCAGCAGCACCTCGACGTCACCGATGTTTCGGTGCTGGTGCAGGTGCGCCCACTGCACGGCATCGAACATCGCGCCGTGTGCGGCGTTGCCGCCGAGCATGCCGGCGGCCTGGCAGGCCAGTGCACCCAGCCAACCGGAAGGGTATTCGAAGTCCTGTGCCCGCATGCCGTCGATATCGATGCGCGCGCTGTCGTCATGCGCGGCGCAGTCGGCCCAGTGGCGCAGGATGATGGCCTTGGCGCGCGGCATCGAGCCGAATACCTCGATCATCTGTTCGCGCGAGTCCTGCAGCACGAAGCTGCGGTGGTGGACCTGGATGCCGAGTTCGACCGAGACCTGCTGCAGGCGCGGGGCCAGCACGAAGCACCAGCCGCAGACCACGTCATGAAAGAAATCGACCACCGGTGCAGTGGTGGTCAGCGAAGGAGAGGCGATCATCGGCCTGCCGTCCGTGAGAGGGGAGGCGGCAGAGTAGGCAGTGGCGCCGGGCCGAAACAGCACGCGGCGGGCAGCTCAGTTTTCGCTGGCGGTTACGAATCCAGCCCGGCGCAGGCGGGCAGTTCGGCGTGCAGGAAATCGATGAAGGCGCGTACCTTCGGTTGCAGGTGGCGCGCGGTGGGGTAGACCGCGTAGACGAACCGCGGCGGATAGCGATGGTTGGGCAGCACCTGCTGCAGTTCGCCGCTGGCCAGTGCCGGTGCGGCCAGGAACGAGGGCAGCGCACCGATACCGAGGCCGGCGACCAGCAGGTCACGCAGCAGCAGACTGTTGTTGGCGGTGACCCGTGTCGGCAGGGTCACCGTGACCTGGCCATCGGGGCCGAGCAGCGGCCAGCTGCCGGGTGAATCGGACAGGCTGTAGCCAAGCACGCTGTGCGCCTGCAGTTCTTCCACCACCTGCGGTGCCGGATGGTGCTGCAGATAGGACGGTGCCGCGCACAGCACCTGCTGCAGCGAAGCCAGGCGGCGTGCGACCAGCCGCGAATCTTCCAGTTCGGCGCGGATGCGCAGGGATACATCGAACCCTTCGCCAACCGCATCAAGCAGACGGTCTTCCATCACCAGGTCCAGTGCAAGCTGCGGATGCTGCTGCAGGAAGCGTGGCAGCAATGGCGACAGCGTGCTCAGCGCGAATGACTGCGGTGCATTGACCCGCAGGCGCCCGCTCACTTCACCGCGCTGTTCGGCGATGCCGCGCTCCAGCGCGTCCAGTTCATCGAGCAGGCGGCAGCATTCGCGGTAATAGGCATGGCCGGTTTCGGTCAGGCTCATGCGGCGGGTGGTCCGCTGCAGCAGCACTACGCCCAGATGCGTTTCCAGCGTGCGCAGCTGCTTGCTCAGCCCGGCTGGCGACAGGCCCAGGTCTTCGGCAGCACGGGCGAGGCTGCCGCGTTCGACGATGCGGCGGAAGGCGCGCATCAAGGTGAAGGAATCCATGCCGGTCCAGGCCGCGATGAGGTCGACATTGTAGATCCACGCCAGACGTGGATCGCCCACCAAGGTGGGCATTCAACGTGAGCGGACGCGGGGTTGCGCTGTTTGTTCAAGCCTGCAGCCCGCATGCCGCGCCAGCATGCAGGCCCCTCACTGTTCAGAGCCAGCCATGAAGCACTGGATGCTCCGCCTGTATGCCCCGTTGTTCCTGCTGGGTTTTGTTGCCGCCGCCATCGCCTGGGTCGGCCACTCCCACGGTGACCCGCTGTGGCTGCTTGCCTTGCTGGCTGTCGCCATCGCGGTGTCGTTCGCTGCCGAGCGGCTGTGGCCTTACGATCCGGCGTTCAACCACGACCAGGGTGACCGCCTGCGCGACGTCCTGCATGCGCTGGTCAATGAAAGCCTGAACCTGCTGTCGATCGCCACGGTGCCGATGCTGGCGGCAATCGTGCCCTGGCACGTCTGGCCGACGCAGTGGCCATTCGCGCTGCAGGTGCTGGTGGCGATCATCGCGGCTGACCTTGGCATCACCCTGGTGCACTACGCCAGCCATCGCATCGGCTGGTTGTGGCGGTTGCATGCGGTGCATCACAGCGTGATCCGCATGTATGGCTTCAATGGTTTGATGAAACACCCACTGCACCAGGCCGCCGAAGCGGTGGGCGGCGTACTGCCGCTGCTGCTGTTGGGCATGCCGATGCCGGTGGCCGCAGTGCTGGCGTTCGCCATCGCGATCCAGCTGCTGCTGCAGCATTCCAACGTGGACATGCGCCCGGGTGTGTTGGGCCGGGTGATGGCATGGGCACCGCTGCACCGCTTCCACCACATCCGCTATGGCACTGCAGGTGATGTCAATTTCGGTTTGTTCTTCACCGTGTGGGACCACCTGCTGGGGACCGCGTTTGATGCACCGGGCTATCGGTTGCGGCAGCGTGATCTGGGCATCGGCAGCCAGCCGGACTATCCGCTGGCGTATTCCGCACAACTGCTGGCCCCCTTCCGCGCGCTGCCCCATGGCGAGGTGCCGGAGCTTCCGGAAGGACTGCGCAGGCGCGGTTGATCGATGCGTCAGGCCGCGTGCAGCTGCAGGCCCTGCAGTTGCGCGGCACCGATGCCGAACATGCGGCGCAGGCTGCGCGAGAGGTGGGGCAGATCGGCGAAACCGGCAGCATGCGCGCTGTCGGTCAGGCTGTGCCCGCGCAGATGATGCGCCAGCGCACTGCGCAGCCGTTGCCACAGCACCCAACCGCGCAGGGTCACTGCCAGCTCGGACTGGAAGCGCCGATGCAGCTGGCTGGTCGACAGATGCGCGGCCTCGGCGATATCGGCGGCTGGCACCGGGCCGGGCAGGTGCTGGGTGATGCGGGCCAGCGCCGCCTGCACGCGGCGGTCCAGGGGCTGTGGGCGGCTCAGTCGCGGCAGCCACTCGTGCAGCTGCGCGGCATTGCCGGGCAACGACTGCAGATGCTGCTGGATCTGTTCGAGGTCGGCATGTGCCGGTTCGAGGAACACCGTGCAGCCGTCAGCGGGCGCCGACAGGATCGCGTGCGATTGGAAGGAGCGCAGCCACAGCCGTTGGCCCTGCTGCTGCACGCCATCGATCTCGACCTGCCAAGGGACGCCGTCGCTCAGCAGCAGCTGATGGGCGTAGTGCGCATGCGCGGCGCTGTCACCGGCGTGGCCCTGCAGCACGGCCACGTGTGCATCCAACAGCAGGGTGCCATTCCAGGGTAGAGCGGGGGAGGACATGGAGGAATTGTAGATCCACGCCATGCGTGGATGACGTATGCCGCAAAGGTTCATGGGAAAAACATCCACGCATGTTGCGGGGGCGTGAGCGCCATGGATGGCGCGACCGAGCCTCCATGGATGGATTCACGGCGCCCCCCGCAACCGGACCCACCCCGCCTACCCATAGGAGCCCAGCTTTTGCTTCTGCTGTTGCATTGGCCGTTGCCTCTGCGGGTGCCGGGCGCAGCCCGGCCGCCACCTCACCGCCCCTGCGGGTCCGGCCGGTGGTGCACGTACTCGACCACGGTGCCATCGGGATGCACCGCATTGAACGCCGCACCGGTCGGTACCACCTGCAGCGGAAAGATGATCTCGGCGCCGGCGGCCACCAACTTGTCGTGATAAGGCCGAACGTCGTCGACCAGCAACGTGCCCGTGGTCGACGTGAACGGCGCCAGCGCCTCGTCGCAGCCTTCGATCAGCAGGAACGCACCGACCATCGCCAGCCGCAGGCCCGCATCGGGAAACGGAAAGCCGGCATCGGCGACCACACCCTGCAGCTGCTCGTAGAAGGCCACGCTGCGTTCCAGTTCGCCGGGGGCGACGAACACCCGGATCAGCACGCGCGGGCTGCGCTGGCTGGAGGTGTCACAGCGGTCGCGCCAGAGATGGTCGAAGTCGCGATGTACGGTCATGGGCTCGATTCGTCGCCGGGGAGAACCATTATCGGCAGCGCCGTGCAGCCCGTTGATGACCGCCGGTGATGGGCTGATAACCAGTCCGCACATCGCGCCTGTGACTTAGGTCCTGTTGACAGCGATGAACGCCCTCGCACACTCTTCACATGATGGGTCGCCCTGCGCGGCCCGGACAGGCAGGTTGTCACGCACGGGAGGAGGGTCCCGCGCGCAGACCGGCCCGTCCTCTGGCCTGCAAGGCGTTGCCCGGCAACGCATGCGCGGCATGACGCTGCACCCTTCGGCGGCACTTTCCCTGGACCGATTGCCTTGGCAACGGAATTACGCCCGCCGATGAAAACGTTTACAAAGCCGCTCGCCCTGTCCCTGGCCCTGTCTGCCGCACTGGCCACCCCGGCCTGGGCCGACTCCGCCGCCTTCACCGTGCTGACGCTGGAACAGGCGCCGACCGCGGACGCGATGCCGGCCCTGGCTGCCCAGTTGAAGACCCTGCAGGTGGATGCGGTCAGCGTTCGCCAGGTACAGCGCGGCATCGGCCAGGTCGATCCGCTGCAGCTGCTGGCCGATGGCCTGGGCTACCAGTACCGCTTCATCGCCGCCGGCAAGGATGACGGCCAGACCCAGCACGGCCAGGCCGTGTTGACCCGGCTGCCGATCGCCGCCGAATCCGGCCCCGACCAGCCGGGCCTGAACTACCTGCGCCTGGATGACGGCCGCCATGCAGTGGCGGTGTACACCGACGCTGGCGCCGGTGCTTCGCAGTTGCCGGCACTGGTGTCGCGTTCGCGACTGGGCGCGCCGGCGGTGCTGCTCGGCGCGGTGGCCGGTGAATCGGCCAAAGCGGCCGGCTTCGATCCGGCACGCGTGGCCCTGGAGGCCGATGCCAGCTATTTCAGCGATGGCTTCCAGGCCGCCAGCAGTGCGCCGTTCAAGGTTGAAGGCAGCGCGCTGCGTGCAACCCTGCTGACCCTGGCCTATGCGGCTGACAAGGGCGGCGAGCAGCCGTGGATGGATACCACGCTCACCGCCGATGCGCGCGCTGCGCTGCTGCTGAAGGCGATGACCGAGGACGAGAAGTTCCAGATGCTGCACAGCTACTTCGGGCTGGGCAAGGACGGTGGCAAGCTGCCGGAAGGTGCGGTGGGTTCGGCCGGTTTCGTGCCGGGCGTAGCGCGCTTGGGCATTCCGTCGCAGCAGTCGGCCGACGCCGGCGTGGGCGTGACCAATCCCGGTGGCATCCGCCCGGGTGATTTCGCCACCGCCATGCCGTCGGGCCCGTCCACGGCGTCCACCTGGAACCGCGGTGTTGCCTTTGCCGGTGGCGCGACGATGGGCCGCGAAGCCTGGCAGCAGCGCTTCAACATCCTGCTGTCCGGCAGCGTCAACCTGCAGCGTGACCCGCGTAACGGCCGCAACTTCGAATACGCTGGTGAAGACCCGCTGCTGGCCGGTTCGATGGTCGGCGCAGTGATCCAGGGCGTGCAGAGCCAGCACGTGATCTCGTCGATGAAGCACTTCGCGCTGAACGACATGGAGACCCGCCGCAACTTCCATGACGTGCGCATTGGCGAGCAGGCCATGCACGAGTCGGATCTGCTGGCGTTCGAGATCGCGCTGGAAGCTGGCCGCCCGGGCGTGGCGATGTGCTCGTACAACAAGATCAACGGTACCTACGGCTGCGAAAACGGCTACCTGATGAACCAGGTGCTGAAGCAGGAGTGGAAATTCCCCGGTTTCGTGATGTCCGACTGGGGCGGCGTGCACAGCGGTTCGAAGGCGGCGCTGGCCGGCCTGGACCAGCAGTCCGCCGGTGAAGTGTTCGATGCGGCGGTGTTCTTCGATGAGCCGCTGCGCCTGGCCGTGCACGGCGGCGTGGTACCGCAGGCGCGCCTGAACGACATGGTCGCGCGCATCCTGCGCACGATGTTCCTGCACGGCAACTTCGACAACCCGCCGCAGCACCAGAAGGTCGACGCTGAAGCCGGTTTCGCCGTGGCCCAGCGCACGGTGGAAGAAGGCAGCGTGCTGCTGCGCAATGAAGGCAGCCTGCTGCCGCTGGCCGACAGCGCCAAGCGCATCGTCATCATCGGTGGCCATGCCGACAAGGGCGTGATCGGTGGCGGTGGTTCGTCGATGGTGGGCGTCACGGCCAAGGGCACCAACGCGGTGCCGGGCGTGCTGCCGACCACCTGGCCGGGCCCGGTGATATTCCATCCGTCCTCGCCGTTGGAATCGCTGCGTGCCGCGCGTCCGGACGCCACCATCACCTATGTGGACGGCACCAATGCCGCCGCTGCGGCCAAGGCTGCTGCACAGGCGGATGTGGCCATCGTGTTCGCCACCCAGTGGGCGGCCGAATCGGTGGACCTGCCGGACATGCAGCTGCCGGACAACCAGGATGGGTTGATTTCGGCGGTGGCCAAGGCCAACCCGAAGACCGTGCTGGTGCTGGAAACCAACGGCCCGGTGCGTACGCCGTGGCTGGCGCAGGTGCCGGCGGTGCTGCAGGCCTGGTACCCGGGTATCCGTGGCGGTGAAGGCATTGCCGCACTGCTGACCGGCCAGGCCAATCCGTCCGGCCGCCTGCCGGTGACCTGGGTGGTGGACGAATCGCAGCTGCCGCGCCCGCACATCGATGGCCTTGGCTTCAAGCCGGCCAAGCCGTTCGGCGATGTGTTCGATTTCGATATCGAAGGCGCCAACGTCGGCTACAAGTGGATGGCGGCCAAGGGCCTGACCCCGACCTTCGCCTTCGGCCACGGCCTGTCCTACACCTCGTTCGCCTATGAAAACCTGAAGGTGAGCGTGGAGGGTTCGCGCCTGGTTGCCAGCGTCGACATCCGCAACACCGGCATGCGCGCCGGTGCCGACGTCGCCCAGCTGTACCTGAAGCTGCCGGCCGGCAGCGCCACGCCGATCCGCCTGATCGGCTACGACAAGGTCGAGCTGCAACCGGGCGAACAGCGCCGCATCCGCATCGAAGCCGAGCCGAAGACCCTGGCGCATTACGATGCGCAGGCACGCCAGTGGAAGATCGCCGGCGGCACCTACCAGGTGCAGTTGTCGCGCAACGCCGCCGAGCCGCTGCAGACGGTGGACGTGCAGCTGGTGGAGCAGGTGCTGCGCCGCCGGGCCATGCCCGGCGGGCGAAGGATTCAGCTGGCGTCGTCACCAAACCACCCGCGCAGGAAATCGATCAGCTGCCGCACCTTCGGCGAGGGCTGGCTGCTGTGCGGGTACACCGCGTACACGCTCTGCTGCGGGAAACGATGCTGGCGCAGCACCGGCCGCAGGCGGTCGTGGGCGAGATCGTCCTCGATCAGCCAGCGTGGCAGCACGGTCACTCCTGCACCGGCCACGGCGAACGCGCGCAGGCTGCTGGCCCCATCCACGCGTATCACCGCGTTGCCCGGATTGGTGGCGAACAATGCATCGCTGCCATCCGGCGCGACCACTGGCACATCGGCCAGGCGCGGATAGCCGAGGCGGGGCAGGGTGCCCAGCAGCACCGGATCATCCACCGCCTCGGCGGACCCCAGGCGCGCCAGCAATGCCGGAGCGGCGACCGCGCACAGCGGGTGACGTTCCAGCTCGGTGGCATGCAGTTGCGAATCGGGCAGGCGGCCGAGGCGGATCGCCAGGTCGAAGCGCTCGGGAATCAGGTCGGCCGGGGCTGGCGAGGTCGATAGATGCAGCGCCAGCGCTGGATGCTGCGCGCGGAAGGCTTCCAGTGCTGGAATCAGCCGCAGCTGCGCGTACTCCGGGGTGGTGGTCAGGCGCAGTACGCCCTGCAGTTGATGCTGTTTGACAGTGTTGCAGCTGCCGTCGTGTTTTTCCAACAACGCTGGTCCGCGATGCTGTCGCCTTCGCTGCCGGAGCCTGCTGATGCCTTCCCCACGCCTGCGCCATGAGGCGATCTTCCTGCTGGTGTTCGCGCTGGACTTGGTCAACATGTTCATCGCCACCGTGGCCTACCCGGCGCTGGCGGCCGAGCTGCATGCGGACATCGGCACCCTGGCCTGGGTAGGCACGGCCTACATGCTGGGCCTGAGCGTGGTGATTCCGCTGGCCCCGTGGCTGGCCGCGCGCTGCGGCGAGCGTCGCCTGCTGCTGGCTGCCTTGGTGCTGTTCGCGGTGGCTGCGGGCCTGGCCGGCGCCGCGCCGTCCATCGGCTGGCTGCTGGGCTGGCGGCTGCTGCAGGGGTTGGCTGGCGGGCTGCTGATTCCGGTGGCGCAGGCGGCGGCGTACCGGCAGTGCACGCCTGAGCAACGCGGTGCGCTGACCCGGCGCATCCTGCTGGTGGCGTTGCTGGTGCCGGCACTTGCACCGGCTCTTGGCGGCCTGCTGGTGCAGTGGCTGTCCTGGCGCGGCGTGCTGTGGGCCAGCCTGCCGCTGGCGGTGCTGGCGATCGCCCTGGTGCTGGCGTGGATGCCGGCCGATGGCCTGCGCAGTGCGCCACGCCTGCAGGGCTATGCACTGGCCACCGCCATGTCTGCGCTGGGCGCGTTGCTGCTGGCATTGACCTGGCTGGGTGAGCCCGACCATCGCTTCGCCGGCGCAGGGTTGCTGCTGCTGGCAGCAGTGCTGGCCGCCGCCCACCTGCGTAATGCACGCCGGCAGCCGCAGCCGCTGCTGCGCTGGTCGCTGCTGTCCCATCGAGGCCTGCGCATGGCGATGCTGGTCTATCTGGCGGTGCCGGGTGTGTTCATCGGCAGCCAGCTGGCCAGTACCCTGCAGTTGAACCACGCCGGTTACAGCGCCGCGCAGATCGGCGCCTTGATGTTGCCGTGGGCGCTGGCCTCGGCACTGGCAATCACCGGCAGCCGACGCTTGCTGGCGCGCTTCGGGCCGGGCTCGGTGCTGCGGCTGGGCATGGTCCTGCAGGCCAGCGGTCTGCTGCTGATGGCGCTGCAATCGCAGCCCCCCTTCACGCTGGCCGCAACGCTGTTCGCCCTGATGGGCGCTGGCGGCAGCCTGTGCAGCAGCACCGCGCAGACGTTGGCGTTCCAGAGTGTGGACGCCGAGGCGCTGGGCGATGCCAGTGCGCTGTGGAACCTCAACCGCCAGCTCAGCTTCTGCCTGGGTACCGCCGCCATTGCTCTGCTGCTGGCCTTGGCCATGCAGTGGTGGCCGGCGCATGCCACCGGCGTGGCGTTGGGCCTGGCGGCCGTACTCACCCTGTTGCCGCTGGCGCTGCTGCGCCGGTCGCAGCTGCATTCCCTTTCCGCTCCGGAGACTGCTTGATGGACATGACCGCCGAACACGAAATCCACCTGCTGCACGACAAGCTGCAGGCCTGGTTCCGCGCAGAGGTCGCGGCCGATGCACTGGCTGATCTGATGGAACATTTCTGCGCGGACTTCAGCATGGTCGGCATCTCCGGTCGCAGGTTGGACCGCGCTGCCGTGCAGGCGCTGTTCGTGGGCGGACACGGCGCCCGGCCGGGACTGGGGATCGCCATCGAGGCCGTGCAGGCGGTGGAAGCGCCGTCGCCGCYGGCGGTGCTGCGTTATCGCGAAGGGCATGCCGTGGGTGGGGAAGAAACCGCGTGGCGGGAATCGCTGGCAGTGCTGCGGCAGGAAGGAGGGCGCTGGCGCTGGCTGGCCCTGCATGAAGTACCGGTGGCGTGATGGATCCGCCGGGCATGTCCCGGCGCTACCGTGGTTGGCCGTGAACGGGTAGCACCGGGCCATGCCCGGTGAGCGCAGCGGCAGCAGACCGCACATGTGCCATCAGTCCTGCCTGTAAACGCCGCAGAATGCAAAGCAGGCACACGCTTTGCCGGGGGCTACGGGAGTAGGCTGGGGCCTTTCCTGCCGGGAGGTGATGTCCATGCGTGTGCGTGCCGTTGCTGTTGCCGTAGCCCTGAGCCTGTCCAGCGCCGTGCTGGCCGCCGACACGCCGCCGATGACCCCGGACATCAGCGGAAAACCCTTCGTCGCCCCCGATGTGGGTCGCGACTACGACAAGCGCGTGGTGATGGTGCCGATGCGTGATGGCACCAAGCTGTACACGGTGATCGTGGTGCCCAAGGGTGCCCACAATGCACCGATCCTGCTGACCCGCACACCGTACGACGCCGCCGGCCGCGCCAGCCGCAGCGATTCGCCGCGCATGCGCGATCTGCTGCCGCAGGGCGATRAAGTGTTCGTCGATGGCGGCTACATCCGCGTGTTCCAGGACATCCGTGGCAAGTACGGCTCCGAAGGCGATTACGTGATGACGCGGCCGCTGCGTGGGCCACTGAACGGTACCAAGGTCGATCATTCCACCGACGCGTGGGACACCATCGATTGGCTGGTCAAGCATGTGCCGGAGACCAACGGCAAGGTCGGCATGCTCGGCTCGTCGTACGAAGGCTTCACCGTGGTGATGGCGCTGACCGATCCGCACCCTGCACTGAAGGTGGCCGCGCCGCAGAGCCCGATGGTCGATGGCTGGATGGGTGACGACTGGCTCAACTACGGCGCTTTCCGCCAGGTCAATTTCAACTACTTCGCGATGCAGACCGAGAAGCGTGGCAAGGGCACGCCGCTGCCGTCGCTGGGCTACGACGATTACAGCACTTTCCTGCGCATCGGCTCGGCCGGTGACTACGCGCGCTTTACCGGCGTGGACCAGCTGACCTGGTGGAAAAAGCTGGTACAGCACCCCGCATACGATGCGTTCTGGCAGGGCCAGGCGCTGGATGCGGTGATGGCGAAGACGCCGCTGAAGGTGCCGACCATGTGGCTGCAGGGCCTGTGGGACCAGGAAGACATGTGGGGTGCCAACCACGCCTACCAGGCGATGGAAGGGCGCGATACCGGCAACACCCACAACTACCTGGTGATGGGGCCGTGGCGGCACAGCCAGGTGAACTATGACGGCAGCCAGCTTGGGGCGCTGAAATTCGATGGCGATACCGCGCTGCAGTTCCGCCGCGACGTGCTCAAGCCGTTCTTCGACCAGTATCTGGTGGATGGCGCGCCGAAGGCCGATACGCCACCAGTGCTGGTGTACAACACCGGTGAAAACCACTGGGACCGCCTGCAGGGCTGGCCGCGCAGCTGCGAGAAGGCGTGCGCGGCAAACAGCAAGCCGCTGTACCTGCGTGCCGGTGGCAAGCTGGCGTTCCAGGCGCCGGCGGCGGGCGAGGGCGACTTCGAGGAATACGTGTCTGATCCGTCCAAGCCGGTGCCGTTCGTACCGCGTCCGGTGCGCTTTGGCGACCGCGACATGTGGACGACCTGGCTGGTCAAGGATCAGCGCTTCGTCGATGGCCGCCCCGACGTGCTGACCTTCATCACCGAGCCGTTGACCGCACCGCTGCGTATCGGAGGTACGCCGGTGGTGAACCTGCAGGCTTCCACCAGTGGCACCGACAGCGACTGGGTGGTGAAGCTGATCGACGTGTATCCCGACCAGGAAGCATCGACACCGGAGATGGGCGGCTATGAGCTGCCGGTGTCGCTGGCGATCTTCCGTGGCCGCTACCGCGAGAGCTTCAGCGACCCCAAGGCATTGGCGGCCAACCAGGTGCTGCCGTACCGTTTCGACCTGCCCAAWGCCAACCACACCTTCCAGAAGGGCCACCGGGTGATGGTGCAGGTGCAGTCCAGCCTGTTCCCGCTGTACGACCGCAACCCACAGACCTACGTGCCGAACATCTACCTGGCCAAGCCGGGTGACTACCAGAAGGCGACGCAGCGGGTATGGCACAGCGCCGCGCAGGCCAGTTACATCGAACTGCCGGTGTACTGAGACGGAGGGGATGACGCCGGGCACAGCCCGGCGCTACCCCGGTCGCGCGATGTCGGTAGCGCCGGTTGTGGTAGTGCCGGCCGCTGGCCGGCAACCCGGTGGCGCGAAAGCGTGAACAGATCGCTTGCAGGACCGACGGGGTAGTGCCGGCCGCTGGCCGGCAACGCGGTGGYGCGAAAGCGTGTCGACCAAGGTCGACACCTACCGGAACAGATCGCYTGCAG
>NZ_JBFTOJ010000085.1:0-16655 GCF_056397905.1 Stenotrophomonas sp. 05L414_2 | reverse complement strand
GCGTTTGGCCCACTCGCTGATGGTGCTGCGGTCGGCCGGATTGGCTGACAGCGCCGCAGCCAGCGCGCGGATCTTGGGGTGGTCACTCACCGGCAGGTACAACCGCTCGGCCGGCATCTGCACCAGTTCGTCCAGCAGCACTCGCGCCAGGCGATCGGTGTGCCCACCGCGCGGGTAGTCCTGCGGCGCATCGGCCAGGTGCAGGATCATCTCGCGCACCATCGGCGAGATCGACAGCGTCACGCAGTGCAGTGGCAGGTCGACAACGCCCGGCTCGACGAACAGATAGCACAGGCGGGCGTTGGCGGTGGCCCGGTTGCTGTGCGGCATGCTGCCCGGAATCCACACGCCRCACTGTGGCGGCACGATCCACAACGCATTGGCCACCTCGCAGGTCACCGCGCCATGAAGTGCCAGGATCAGCTGTCCCTTGCGGTGGTCATGCACTGGAATCTCGGCATCGTGGTCGGCCACCTGCAGGCGGCTGGCCACTGCCGGCCGATCCGTCGCGTCCGGGTCCAGATCAAAGCCAGGCAGTGAAATGCGAGTCATTCTCGATGACCGGATTCAGCGATAGACTGACATTCTAGCGAAATTCGGCGACGGGGCTCGCTGAATACGATGGCGCCATGCACATCCCCGCCCCCACCCGCCCTTGGCTTTTGCGCCCCATCGCGCTGTTGACGTCGCCCGCATTGAAGGTCGACCGCGAAGCGGTGCTGTTCTCGCTCAAATGCCTGCTCGCCGCCATCCTCGGGCTGTATGTCTCGCTGCGCATCGGCCTGACCCGCCCGTTCTGGGTGATCGGCACTGTCTACCTGGTGTCGCAGCCGATGTCCGGCGCGACACTCAGCCGTGGCCTGTTCCGGCTGCTGGGAACGGTCGGCGGTGCGGTTGCTACGGTGCTGCTGGTGCCGCGGTTCGCCAACGCGCCGATGGTGTTGGGCGTGGTACTGGCCGCCTGGATGGGCCTGTGCCTGTATTTGGCCATGCTCGACCGCACACCGCGTGCGTACGCCTTCCTGCTGGCCGGGTACACCACCAGCCTGATTGGTTTCCCGGCGGTGATGGTGCCCGATGACGTCTTCACCATCGCCATCACCCGCGTGCAGGAAATCTCCATCGGCATTCTTGCGGCGACGCTGGTCCATGGCCTGCTGTGGCCACGCCGGGTCTCGCCGCGTGTGCACGCGCGCGTCGCATCGATCCTCGCCGATGCGGAGCGCTGGACGCGGGACATGCGCGCTGGCGCAAACGAAACGGTACTGGCTGCGGATCGCTCCAAGGTAGCCGCGGACCTCCTCGACCTGCACACGCTGTCCATCCACCTGCCGTTCGACAGTGTGCACGGCGTCGCCCAGGTGCAGATCCTGCGCGCACTGCATGACCGGATGCTCGATGTGCTGATGCTGTCCAGCGCCGTGGACGAATCACTGGCCCAGTTGCGCGCGCAGCCCGCTGGCACGGCGCACACCACTTGGCAGGAATTGATGCGTGCAGATCTCTGCGCAGGTCAGGCCGAACTCGATGCTGCGCATCACGACTGCCGGCTGCTGGAAGAGCAGCTGCACGCCGCCCGCCCGGCCTGGCGCCTGCATGTGCCCGCGCACCTTGCCAGGAAGGCGAGCGGTCATGTGCTGCATCGTGACCACCGGATCGCCCTGCGCAGCGCCTTGGGTGCCTTCGTTGGCATCGTACTGGCCTGCGCGCTGTGGATCATTACCGCGTGGTCCGATGGTGCAACCGCCGTCTCCATCATCGGCACGGCCTGCGTGTTGTTCGGGACCACCGAGGCACCTGCCGGGCATGTCATGCGCTATCTGATCGGGTCGACCATCGGCGTGGTCATCGGGCTGTTCTACGCGCTGTTGATCTTTCCGGGTCTGTCCGATTTCGTCGGCCTGGCCATGGCACTGGCGCCGGCACTGCTGGTGTGTGGCTCGTTCCTCGCCCGCCCGCCGTTCATCATGGGCGCATTGGGGGTAGTGCTCACCTTCCCCCTCATCGCCGGGTTGGGCGCCACCAATGCCACCCACATCGCGGGCGCGCTCAACAGCAGCGTCGCGCTGTTCGTGGGTACGGCGGCGGCGCTGTGCAGCATGTCGCTGTTGCAGACGCTGGACAGCAATCGCAGCCGCGCGCGCCTGCAGGATGTGATCCGACGGGACATCGCACGCCGCGCCGCCGGGCAGGTGCGAAATGCCAGCGACTGGACAAGCCGCATGGTGGATCGGCTTGCGCTGCTTGCCCCTCGCCTGCGCGGCCATCCGGATGCAGCCCCCACGTTGCGGACGCTGTTTGCGGACATGCGCGCGGCCAGTGCCGTGGCCGAACTTCGCGTAATTGGCGGGGCGTTGAATGATCGCCGCAGCCACGACTGCCTGGCCCAGTTGCTGCACAGCGCGTCGGCCCACTTCCGTATCCGTACCTCCACATGCCGCACAGTGGATACGCCGGTGCTGGAATCACTCGAGCGCACACGCGAGGTGATCATCGCTGGCAGCAACGGCGCATCCAAGCCTGTTCTTGCGCTGCTTTGCGGCCTGCGCCGTGACCTGATCGCTCCGTTGATCGTACATGGGGACTGAGTCGATGTTTTCCGATATCTCCATTGACGGCGTCTTCGTTCCCGGGCTGCTGGCGGTGGCACTCATCGCGCTGGCGCTGTCGATGATGGCCTCGCGGTTATTGGCAAGCCTCGGCCTGTACCGACTGTTCGCCTATCGCCCGCTGGTGGGCCTTTCGCTGTTCGTGATCCTGGCGGAGCTGCTGATCCAGCTCGCGCCCCTGCTTGAGAACCTGAAATGAAGCACCTGTTGAGTGTCATTGGCCGCTGGAGCGCAACGCTCTGCCTCTTCGTCGTTGCCGTCATCGCGGCCCTGTCCCTGTGGAACCGCTACGAAGCGCAGCCGTGGACGCGCGACGGCCGCGTACGGGCGGACGTGATCCGCGTGGCGTCGGACATGGGCGGGCTGGTCACCCAGGTGCTGGTGCAGGACAACCAGCGGGTGAAAGCCGGGCAGCTGCTGCTGGTGCTGGACCAGCCGCGCTACGCCGCCGCGCTGGACAAGGCCGATGCCGCGGTGAACAGCGCGCAGGCCACGCTTGCCCTTGCCCGCCGTGAATCGAAGCGGGACATCGCGCTGGGCAACCTGGTGGCTTCGGAAACGCGGGAGCGCAATGCCGCCAAGGTCGATACCGAAGTGGCCGGCCTTGCACAGGCCCGAGCGGAGCGGCGGGTGGCGCTGCTGAACGTGCAGCGCACCGAAGTGCGCGCCAGCGCCGATGGCATCGTCACCAACCTCGACCTGCACCCGGGCGACTTCCTGCAGCCGGGTGCCCAGGCGCTGGCGCTGATCGACGGCGCCAGCCTCCGGGTCGAAGGCTATTTCGAAGAAACCAAGCTCAACTGCATCAACGAAGGCGATGCCGCTGTCGCCCGCCTGATGGGCGATGGCCGCGACGTGCATGGGCATGTGGAGAGCATCGCCGCCGGCATTGCCGACGATCAGCGCGCGAGCACCCACAACCTGCTGCCATCGGTTGCGTCAACGTATACCTGGGTGCGGCTGGCGCAGCGGATACCGGTGCGCATCCACTTGGACGACGTGGCACCGGATACGCGCCTGATCGTCGGCAGGACCGCCAGCGTGACCATCACGCCGCGCGCGCAGGGAGCCTGCAAGTGATCGGCACGGCATCACGCGTGGGCGTGCTCGCCTGTGCGCTGTCGCTGGCCGGCTGCGTGTCCGGCCCGGACTACACGCTGCCGGCCAATGCGGTTGCCGCCGCCCCGGCAGCCCGCCGCGCATTCGTATCGAGCCACCAGGCGGCCTACGCACAGGCGGAGCTGCCGGACCGCTGGTGGCAGCTGTACGATGATCCACGACTCGATGCTTACGTCAGCGAAGCACTGCGAGCCAACACCGATCTGCGCGCGGCTGATGCCAACCTGCGCCGCGCCACGGCGATGGTGCTGCAGTACCAGGCCGAGGGCTCGGTAAGCACCGACGCAGATGCATCGGCCACGCTGGCCCATGCCGGGGGATATACCTCACCCACCTCGCCACCGCAGGTGTATGCGCTCGGCATCCACCTGTCCTACCCACTGGATCTGGCAGGTGGCATCCGCCGCGGTATCGAAGCTGGCAGCGCCGATGCAGAGGCTGTCGCTGCAGCACGTGACCRGGTGCGGGTGGTGGTCGCCGCCGCTGTCACCCGCGCTTATGTCGGCATCTGTTCGACCAACCTCACCCTGGCGGCGACGCAGCGGGTGCTCGCTACGCAGCGCGCTACGTTGGACGCCACCACGCGCTTGGCGGCCGGCGGACGCGGAACCGAGTTCGACGTCAGCCGGGCACGCGCGGCGGCCAACCGCAGTGCGGCGGCGGTGCCGCATCTGGTTGCCGAACGGCAGGCGGCCCTGTTCGCGCTGGCGGCGCTGATGGGACGCGTACCGGCCGACTATCCGCAGGACGTCGCCAACTGCCAACAACCGCCGCGCCTGCAGCAACCGGTTCCGGTCGGCGACGGTGGCCAGCTGATCCAGCGCCGCCCGGATGTCCGCGCGGCCGAGCGCAGCCTGGCGGCCGCCACCGCGATGATCGGCGTGGAAACGGCAGCCCTGTACCCACAGGTGAGCATCGGCGCGTCCGCCGGCACGGCAGGTTCATTCAAGCAGCTGCTGAGCAGCGACAGCCTCGGCGCGTCCTTCGGGCCGCTGCTGTCGTGGCGCTGGCCGAACCGCCGCGCAACCCGGGCGCGGATCGATGCGGCCGGCGCCAACGCCGATGCCAGGCTGGCATCGTTCGATGGCGTGGTGCTGGACGCGCTGCGGCAGACAGAAACCGCGCTGTCGGCCTACGCACAGGAGATCGATCGCGAGCACAGCCTTGCCCTCGCCCGCGACGACGCGGCACATGCGAGCGACCAGGCCGGGCAGTTGTACCGGTTCGGCAGGATCGACTTCATCGACGTGCTGTCTGCCGAGGCTGCGCTGGCCGATGCAGAGTCTGCCCTGGCAGCATCGCGCGCGCAGCTGGGGGACCGTCAGGTGGATCTGTTCCTGGCGCTGGGTGGGGGCTGGGCGGCGGCAGGCACAACGCCCGACGCGCTTGATCGCTGAACCGCGCTCAATCGTGAGCGGCTGGCCTGTGAAACCAGCCGCTCCCGCACTGCCATCGATGTTGCGGCCCTGGGCTTACTTCGGCATCAGCACCGAATCGACCACATGCACCACGCCATTGGACTGCCTCACGTCGGCGGTGGTCACCGCAGACTTGCCGCCTTTGGCGTCGACCACCCAGACCTTGCCATCCTGCAGCTTCACCGTCAGCGCTTCACCCTGCACCGTTTTCAGCGTGCTGCTGCCACCGTGGCTGCGCGCTGCTGCGGTCAGCTGGGTGGAGGTGTAGGTGCCCGGCACCACGTGATAGGTCAGGACCTGGGTCAGCTTGGCCTTGTTTTCAGGCTTCAGCAGCGTTTCCACGGTGCCTGCGGGCAGCTTGGCGAAAGCCTGGTTGTCGGGAGCAAATACGGTGAAAGGACCCTTGCCGCTGAGCGTGTCGACAAGCCCGGCCGCCTTCACGGCAGTCACCAAGGTGCTCAGGTTCTGGGCGGTGGAGGCGTTTTCGACAATGGTCTTGTTCGCGTACATCGGCACGCCACCCACCATCGGGTTGTCGGCGGCAAAGGCGGCCGGGGCAGTTGCGCAGGCAACCGCGACGGTGGCGGCAAGGGTCAGGCGCTGGATCTGGGTACGCATGTTCGTGTCCTCGTTGATAGCCCAACCGGGCTGGGAAATGCGCAGCGTTCGCTGCCGTCACTGCACCACCTTGCAGCCATGCGGGAATGCAGGGCGTCCGTAGCAGCAGGGAAGAAGCGTTGCGTGCATGAGGGCATACGCCGCAAGCCGATGGCCGGATGCATCGCCTGGCGCCGGGGCAGTGAACGGTTCAACAAGGTGCGTGCCGCGTCGTGAGGATGTTCACGGGATCGTGATGCGCTGAAGAGCGGAGAGTTGCCGCGATCGGCTGTCCAAGCAGAGGGGCGGTGCTTCAGCTTTCGCCGCTGGCCCTGAGCTGGGCACTCAACAGACGTGTCAGGGTCCTGCGTGCCAACCAGCCCTGCAGTTGCTTGGCCTTGATGGTCTTGGCCATGAGGCAGGGCGCGCCTTCCACGGTGTGGTCGATGTGGTAGCAGCGCGAGGCGCCACAGAGCTCGGCCTGGCTGGCGGTCACGATGACGACGGACACCTCCAGGCTGGTGAAGGCGATATCCGCCTTGATGTCCGGGTTCTCAGTGCCGGCACGGTCGATGAGCGTGCGGAAGCGGCCCAGGTCGCGTTCTCCGCCGCTGCTGAGCGGCCCCACGTTGGTGGCGCGCCGGATGTCCTCCTCCTCTCCGGGGACAGCGTTGTTCCAATGTTCAGTGCGCTCGGGAATGACTGCGCGGACGACCTTGCCGCCCGGCTCGATCAGATCGATGACCACATCCAGCAGATACACCGGCTCCAACCCAAGGTTGGTCACAAAACAGTGCGCATCCAGATGCTTGCCCGCACCGGAGGTGATCAGAATGGATGGCCGTTGCTGGCGGCGGTAGCTGCGCAGGAACACGCTCAGATAGACCACCCAGATCAGCGCCGTTACGCAGGTCATGGCGGCGGTGATCAGAGGTGCAAGGTGAAGCAGATTCTGGAGCATTCCCGATGGTGTCTCACGCAGCTTCGCTGGAGAGAACATCATCGCGATTGCATCGCTCGCGGGCCGTGAAGCCATGCTCGTGGCGAAGACGGCACCTCTGCGCGGTTGCCCGCTGGCGTCGGTGCCCGGCTTGGTCGACGCGTCCAACAGTCGTCGTCAGCGGGCAGAAGGAGCTGACTGGCCCGGCTGCGCACTGCAGCGGCCGAGCAAAGGCTCGGCGCCGCAATGCGGTACTCGATCAGTTGGCCAGAGCGAAATCCAACCCCGCGCACACCGCCGCCACCTGGGCGTCGTTGCATTCCTGCGGGTTGGTGCGCGGGCTGTCCGGGTACACCTCGGTGGTGGTGGCATACAGCGCATCGGTGAAGCCGGCACATGCACCAATGGAACGCGACTCGCCCCACACCACGCCCAACGACTGCAGCGGCATGCCCACCAGATTGCCTTCGGCATCGGCCGGGGCAATGTGGGTGATCGGGGCCACCGCGGCGATCAGCGCCTTCTGGAATTCGTGCTGCGGGTCTTCGCTGTTGCCGATCACATAGAAGCCATCGGGAATGGTGTCGCGCTCGAACGGCTTGCCGTCGCGGGCGCAGCGGGCCGGGTCGAACTCGTGCAGATCGCTGTCGGTGGTCTCGTGCAGGTCCAGGTGGACCCGGATGTTGGCCTTGCGTTCGGCCACCCAGCGCATCAGCGAGGCGGCTTCCTCGATCAGGCCGCCGTCACGGAAGCTGCGGTTGGGATCGATGGCGATGGGGTTCCAGCGCTGGATGCGCTCATAGCCCCACGGGCTCACGCACGGGGCCACGATCAGGTTGAAGCGGCCCAGGTAACGCTCGGCGTGCTGCTCCAGGAACTGCAGGGCGCCATGCACGCCGCTGGTTTCGTAGCCATGCACGCCGCCGGTGACCAGCGCGGTCGGCAGGGCCGGGTTCCAGTCGTGGTTCACCACCGCAAACAGAGGGTAGTGGTCCGGGGCGTAGTCCAATTGGCCGTACTGCACCACGTCGAAGCGCTCGTCCAGCCGTTCCAGCGCGGTCACCACGTCTTCGTGGTAGCTGCGCTGTCGCTGCTGGCGGGCCCGCCACTGCGCGCGTTCGGCGTCGCCCCAGGGCTGTCCGGGGGTGCCGATCGGGTAGAACTGCGCAACGGTCATCTCAAGCTCCAGAAGTCGGGGTGCGGTGGTACAGCCGACCATTTTAAGCCTTGTGGCCCGATCGGTGCTGCCCCTCGCCCCCGCCTTCATACGGCCGGCCTCATCTGGTTGTAAAATCAACGGTTTTTGGCCCCCACCCCCTTGATGGCGAACGCAGCGCAGCCGGTCGTGGATGGACCGGACTTCCTCCGTCTGCTCGCCCGTCTCAGCGACGGCGCGATGCCGGCCTCCAGTCCCGCCCTGACCGATCGCCTCGGCCAGTGGGTGGACTGGAGCCGTGCCGTGGCCCTTGCCGGGGCGCTGGATGGCCGCCTGGCTGAACCGGCCGAGGCCGCCGAAGCGCTGGATGATCTGCTGGCCGATTGCGCCCAGGCCGAAGCGAGCCTGTTGGCTTCGCTGAGCGAGGATGCCGAGGCCGAGCGCCTGCTGGACCTGGCCGAGGCCGCCGCCGCGCCGAACTTCGCTTCGTTGCGGCAGCGCTACCGGGTGCTGCAGCAGGCCATCCAGACCGCTACCGGCCGCCTGCGCGGCCGCCTGCGCGACCAGCTGGTGCAGGCGTCACCGGAGCTGGCGCGGCTGGCCGAGGTCGATGCGGTGATGGAGCAGACCTTGAGCCCGCGCGAGCACAGCCTGCTCGCCACCGCCCCGGCGGTGCTGGGTGCCCGATTCGAACGCGTGCACGGCCAGCCCGGCTGGCGCGCGTCCTTCCGCCACGACATGCGCACGCTGCTGCTCGCCGAGCTGCAACTGCGCTTCCACCCGATCCAGGGGCTGCTTGCCGCCCTGCGCTCACACTGACCGGAACACCATGTCCAGAACTGTTTTCCACGTCCTTGTCTTCCTTGCTGGCCTGCTGGCCGTGTGCTGGATTGGCGTCGGCTATGTCTCGGTGCACCCGCTGGGTGCAGCCGTGGCAGCGATCATCGCAGCCTGCTACATCGCCGGTGGCGTGGAGCTGTACCGCTACCGGCAGGCCAGCAATGGCCTGCGCGCCGCACTGGCTGACCTTTCGCTGGCCAAGGAAAGCCTGGCACCGTGGCTGGAGCGTTTGCCGCTGGGCCTGCGCAATGCCGTGCGCCTGCGCGTGGAAGGCGAACGCACCGCCCTGCCCTCGCCGGTGCTGACGCCCTATCTGGTAGGCCTGCTGGTGCTGCTGGGCATGCTCGGCACGCTGCTGGGCATGATGGACACCCTGCGCGGCACCGGCCTGGCGCTGCAGAGCGCCACCGACATGGCGGCCATCCGCGGCTCGCTGGCCTCGCCAGTGCAGGGGCTGGCGGTGGCCTTCGGCACGTCCATCGCCGGCGTGGCCAGCTCGGCCATGCTGGGCCTGCTGTCGGCACTGCTGCGCCGCGACCGCCTGCAGGTGGTGCAGCAGCTGGACCGCGCCATCGYCACTGACCTGCATCCGTATTCGCAAGCCTGGCAGCGTGCCGAGTCGCTGCGCCTGCTGCAGTCGCAGTCTGCGGCGCTGCCTACGCTGATCGATCGCCTGCAGGCGATGACCAGCACCTTCGAACAGCACAGCGCGGCCGCCAATGAGCGCCTGCTGGCCGGTCAGGCCGAGTTCCTGACGCAGAGCCAGGCGTTGCAGGAACGCCTGGCAACCTCGCTGCAGCAGTCGCTGCGCGAGGGGGCCGAAGCCAGTGCTGCGGCCATTGGTGGCGCACTGCAACCGATGGCCGAAACCACCTTGGCCGGTCTGGCCAGCCACGGCCAGGCGCTGCATTCGCGTGTCGAACAGGCCGTGCAGCAGCAGTTGAATGGTCTGGCCGAGGGCTTCGAGCGCAGCCGCGTGGCGACCGAAGCGAGCTGGGCCAGGGTAGTGGCCGAGCAGACCGGCGCGCAGCAGGCGCTGGTTGCCGAACTGCGCCAGCATCTGCAGTCCTTCAGCGAAGGCCAGAGCACGCAGGGTGAAGCCCTGGTGGCACGCATCGGCGAGCGCCTGCAGGCCGATGCCAGCAGCAACGCCGAGGCCTGGCGCGCTGCTGCCGAACAGCAGCATGCATTGAACAGTGAACTGGTCGAGCGCCAGCAGCAGGCGCTGCAGCATGCCAGCAGCCACCTGGATGACCGTGCGCAGGCGCTGCTGCATGCCCTGGATGAGCGCCACGCCGCCGGCCAGTCGCTGCTGCAGGAACACGAACAACAGCGCCTGCAGGATTGGCAGGCCGCACAGGCCGCCACCGCCACGGCGCATGCCGAACTGCAGGCGGGCCTGGATGCACGCGAACAGCAGCGCCAGCTGCGTTGGGACGCGGTAAGTACCGAGCTGCAGCAGGCGCACGCGGCGTTGCAGGCCCAGCTGCTGGCAGGCGACGAACAGCGCCTGCAGCGCTGGAGCGATGCGTTGCAGAGCGTTTCGGCCGATCTGGCCGAGCGCCTGCAGGCCGATGGCCAGCGCCTTGCCGAACAGCAGCAGCAGGTCTGCGACACGTTGGCACAGACCGCGCAGCAGATCGGCGAGAACGGCCGTGCCCAGGCCAGCGCCACGCTGGCCGAAGTGTCCACCCTGCTGCAGACTGCGGCCGCGGCACCGAAGGCCGCCGCCGAGGTCATCAACGAACTGCGCAGCACCCTGTCCGAAAGCCTGGTGCGCGACAACAGGATGCTGGAAGAACGCGGCCACCTGCTGGCCACCGTGCAGACCCTGCTGGACGCGATCAACCACGCCTCGCACGAGCAGCGCACCGCTGTCGATGCACTGGTCGGAGGCTCGGCCGAACTGCTGGAACGCGTCGGTAGCCGTTTCAGCGACCATATCGCGGCCGAGACCGGCAAGCTCGATGGCATCGCCACGTTGCTCAATGGCAGTGCCGGTGAAGTGGGCCAGCTGGCCGGCACCTTCGGCGCTGCCGTCGAGCAGTTCGGCACCGCTTCGGCAGAGCTCTCCGGGCGCCTGGAGCAGATTGGCGGTGCGCTGGACGCCTCGCTGGCGCGCAGCGATGAGCAGTTGGCGTACTACGTGGCGCAGGCGCGCGAGGTGGTCGACCTCAGCCTGCTGTCACAGAAGCAGGTGATGGAAGAACTGCAGCAGCTGGCCGCGCGCCGCGGCAAGGCCGGCAGCGCATGAGCGACGAGCTGGAGGTCGACGGCGGCTCACACGCCCCGATCTGGGCGGCATTCGGCGATCTGATGTCGGTGCTGCTGGGCGCGTTCGTGCTGATCCTGGTCGGCGTGGTCGCCGTGCAGCTGGAGTTGTCGCAGCGCCTGGACCAGGAGGTCAAGCAGCGCCAGGCCGAAGCCAAGCGCCTGCAGACGCTGGAACAGGCGCTGGCTGGCCCGCTCGCCGCCGGCCGGGTGACGCTGGTGAATGGCCGCATCGGCATCAGCGGCAGCGTGCTGTTCGCGCTGAACTCCGACCAGCTGCAGCCGGAAGGCCAGGAACTGCTGCGCAGCCTGGCCGCGCCGCTGGCGGCCTATCTCGGCACGCGCGAAGAGATCCTGATGGTCAGCGGTTTCACCGATGACGCACCGGTGCGGGAAGGCAACCGCCGTTTTGCCGACAACTGGGAGCTGTCCGCGCAGCGCTCGCTGACGGTCACCCGTACCCTGATCGCCGACGGCGTACCGGCCGATGCGGTGTTCGCCGCCGCGTTCGGCAGCGAGCAGCCGGTCAGCTCCAATGCCAACGAAGATGGTCGCGCGCGCAACCGCCGTGTGGAGATCGCGCCGATTCCCAAGCCCAAGGCTGCTGCGCCAGGCGAGAAAAACGGCAATGGCAGCTGAGCCCTCGCCTTTGGAGGGATTGCGTGCCCTGGTGCGCGACCTCGACAGCGGGTCGCGATCGCTGCTGCACTACCCGCAGGTGCCGATGCTGGACGACGTGCGCCGCGAGTGGTCCGAGCTGCGCAGCGAACTGCAGGTGCGCCGCTCGCTGCGCACCGAAGCCCCGGCGGATGGTGGCCCGCTGAACTCGGCGGTGCTGGTGCAGCGCATGCTGGACACGATGCAGGCGACCAGCCCCGGGTATCTGCGCCACTTCATCGACTATGTCGATACGCTGTCGTGGCTGCAGGCGTTGCAGGATGGTGCCGCCAGCGGCGCTGATGCAGCAAAACCCAAACGCACACGCAAGCCGCGCAACGCGGGTTGATCCCGTCGACGCTGCCACTCCGGTAGATGCCAACCTTGGTTGGCGCCTCTCGACAACACAACGCAGCGGTCCGCAGCGCCGCATGCCAACCAAGGTTGGCATCTACCCGTGGCACGGGGTTCGATGACCATGTCACCAGACAGTCATCTGTCTAGCGCACCATTTTCACGTTGATCGCGCGGCGCCCAAGGCGCCCGTGATCGCATCGCGTGTTTCCCCTTTCATCTGCCTGAGCTCCGCTTCCATGCGGCGGCTCGCGCTTGCCTGAGTGCCTGTTCCATGACCAAGACCCTGTTGGCTGCTGCGTTGTCCCTGGCCCTTGCACCGACCGCGTGGGCGCAGCAGGCGCCGTCGGCCACCGAACTCGATGCGGTTTCAGTCATCGGCAGTGGCGAGGCGCGCCAGGTGCAGCGCATCACCCGCGAGAATCTGGACATCCTGCCGCCGGGTACCAGCCTGCAGAAGACGCTCAACCTGCTGCCCGGCGTCAACGCGCAGTCGGCCGACGCGCTGGGCACCAACGAACAGTCGATGACCCTGAGCCTGCGCGGTTTCAACTCCACCCGCCTGGGCTACACGCTGGACGGCGTGCCGCTGGGCGATGGTGCGTACAACAACTACAACGGCCTGACCATCAACCGTGCGCTGATCAGCGAGAACATGGCGGGCGCCGAACTGGCGGTGGGCATCGGCAGCCTCGGCACGCCGTCCACCAGCAACCTCGGCGGCACCATTTCCTATACCTCCGACGGCCCAGCGCAGGAACTGGGCGGCCGCGTGGTGCAGACCATCGGCAGCGATGCCAACCGTCGCACCTTCGTGCGCGTGGACAGCGGCGAGTACAACGGATTCTCCGGCTACGTATCGGGCATGAACGCGGTCTCGGACCTGTGGAACGACCAGACCGCGTACAACAAATCCACTACCAAGCAGTTCAACGCGAAGGGCGTGTGGAACTTCGGCAGCGGCCAGATCACAGGTTTCGTCGACACTTCGCGGACCAGCCAGGCGGACTACTTCTACCTGTCCAAGGACGAGATGTCCCGCGGCCTGGGCTGGGACTGGGGCGGCTACGCACCGGACTGGAACAAGGCCGTGGCCAAGGCCTACTGCAACACCGCCAGCCTCAACGCGAAGAAGTGCGACAACAGCGGTCCGGACAAGGACGCCGACGGCGCATTCACCGCCGGGCAGATCCTGCGCGATGACAACCTGTACTACCTGGCCGGTGATTTCTTCCTGGCCGATGGCTTCAGCTTGCGGGCACTGGCCTACCACCACGATGACCGCGGCGAAGGCCACAACTGGAACAGCGGTGCGTGGTCCAACAAAGGCACCGCGCAGGAAATCCCGATCATCTTCCGCAACACCATCTACACCATCGACCGCGATGGCGGCACGCTGTACTTCGATTGGGAGCTGGGCGCACACCGCCTCGAAGGTGGCGTCTGGTACGAACGCAACACCAGCAGCGCCGAACGCTACCAGACGGCGGTGGACGGTCCACGCGACCTCAGCGGCATGAACACCCTGCCCTCGGATGTGGGCGTGTTCGCCCAGCGTACGCGCTGGAGGACCCACCAGTTCTTCCTGAAGGACACCTGGCGCCTGCTCGATGACCGCCTGACCCTGGAGTTCGGCGCCAAGAGCCCGCACGCCACCTCCGATGCGCAGGTGCTGCCGGGCGATGCGAAGACACCGATCCTGCCGAGCTCGAACAACCAGTTCGCCACCGGTTCGCTGAAGGCCAGCAGGAATTTCCTGCCCAGCGTGGGTGCCAACTTCCGCCTCAGCGAGCATCACGAAGTGTTCGCCAGCTACGCCGAGAACATCGCCATGTTCCAGGGCGGCTTCAAACTTGGCCCACAGGCGGTCAGCCAGGCCACCTGGAACGCGCAGGGCAACCTGAAGCCGGAAGAATCACGCTCGCTGGAGGCGGGCTATCGCTTCGTCACCGATACGTTGCAGGCATCGGTCGCTGCCTACAGCGTGCGCTTTGACAATCGCCTGCTGCAGTACAACCCCTGCGATTCGCGGCAGCCGGTCGGCCCCACCTGCGGCAACCGTTTCTACAATGTCGGCGGCGTCGACAGCCGCGGTGCTGAACTGACCGTGCTGTGGACACCGAACGAGCACTTCAGCTGGTACACCTCGGCGTCGCTGAACCGCTCGACATATGCCTCCAACTACACGCAGGCCGGCGTCGAGCAGCAGATCAAGGGCAAGATCCAGACCGACACGCCCAAGCAGCTGCTGGCCACCGAAATCACCTGGCGCGACAACGGCTGGTTCGCCAGCCTGCGCGGCAAGTACACCGGCGAACGCTTCTACACCTATACCAACGACCAGGGCTTTGGTGGCTTCACCGTGTTCGACCTGGCCGGTGGCTACGATTTCGGTCAGGTTGGCTTCGCCAAGGGCATGCGCCTGTCGCTGAACGTGACCAACGTGGGTGACAAGCGCTACGCCAGCAACCTGGACTCGAGCGTGTTCGCACCCAGCGACCCGGCCGGCAAGCTGTATGTGTTCCATGCGTCGGCACCTCGCCAGGTGTTCGGTACCATCGACATCCGTTTCTGATCGCCGGCCGAGGAGTCCATTGATGTCCGCTACTGCCCTGCTGTTGGCCGCGCTCTCGGTCAGCGGCTACAACGCACCGCATGAAGCCCGCGGCATGCCACCACGCGCGGTGGACGTGGCCAGCTTCACTTACGTGGACAGGGGATTGGTCGCCGCCGGACGATTGCCGGCCGGCACCGTGGACTTCCTCGGCGATACGCTGGGCTCGTTCTCGTCGTTGGCGGTACAGCCGGGCACGTGGCGGCGTACCGCGCGTGGCTATGAAGGGGTGCTGTGGACCCTGCCCGACCGCGGTCGCAACGATCCGGAAGCCGGCCTGTTCTACGACTACGCCGGTCGCCTGGAGCGCATGCAGCTGCGCATCGACTGGCCCGCGGACAAGCCAGAGAGCTTCGRCACGCTGACGATGAAGCCGGAAAAGGGGCTGGTGCTGAAGGACTACAACGGCCAGCCATTCACCGGTGCCGACCCCGGTGATCACACCATCATCCAGCGTGGCGTGGTGCTGCCCTCCCCCGCCGTGGGCGCGGGGGCCGGCAAGGTCGCACTTGATGCCGAATCGCTGCAGTTCACTGCGGACGGCCACTTCTACATCGGCGACGAGTACACCGCCAACGTCTATTACTTCAACGCACAGGGCCAGCTGCAGGGCGTGATCGTGCCGCCGCAGGCGATCCAGCCACAACGTGATGGCAAGCCTGCCTTTGGATCATTGGCTCCGCCGCAGACCGGGCGCCGCAACAACCAGGGCGTGGAAGGCATGGGCCTGTCGCCCGACGGCACACGGCTGTTCGTTGCCCTGCAGAGCGCGCTGATGCAGGACAGCGCGGCGGGCAATGCCGCCGGCCGCATCAACACCCGCGTACTGGTCTACGACGTGTCTGCCAACCCGACGCCGACGCAACCGGTGGGCCACCATGTGATGATCCTGCCCGCCTACGCCCACGACGGCAAAGGCAAGCTCGACCGTACCGCTGCACAGAGCGAGCTGCGTGCGCTGGACAACGAGCGTTTCCTGATGCTGGCGCGCGATGGCAATGGACTGGGCAAGGAGGGCGACGACCCGATCGTCTATAAATCGGTGCTGCTGGTGAACGTGGCGCAGGCCTCCAATCTGGTGGGCACGGCCTATGAGACCGGCACGGCATCGGTGCTGGCCGATCCCGCTGACGCCATGTTGAAGACCGGCATCGTGCCCGCCAACGTCAAAGAGGTGCTGAACCTGCTCGACCGGCCGCAGCTGGCCCGGGCCGGGCTGGACCTGGATACAGGACGTGGCCCTCACCCGGGATTGCTGTCGGAGAAGTGGGAAGCAATGGACGTCTTGCCGGCGCTTGATCCAGAGCACCCGAACGACGTACTGCTGCTGATCGGCAACGACAACGACTTCACCGCCCGCAACTGCCGCATGCAGGGCGAGCACTGCGACAGTGCGTACGACAACGACAACCGGGTGCTGGTGT
This sequence comes from Stenotrophomonas sp. 05L414_2, assembly GCF_056397905.1. Lineage (NCBI taxonomy): Bacteria > Pseudomonadati > Pseudomonadota > Gammaproteobacteria > Lysobacterales > Lysobacteraceae > Stenotrophomonas > Stenotrophomonas sp. 05L414_2. Next base: position 656 of record NZ_JBFTOJ010000085.1, on the reverse strand, counting down.
ATCGGCTCACCCTGCCGTAGTGCCGGCCGCTGGCCGGCARCYTCRTGAAYCTCCGGAMRCACCGCCTGGTTGCCGGCCAGCGGCCGGCACTACCAGATCGACCACGCATAGGGATACTGGCCAATCTCCCTGGCCAGGCCCGCTCGAATGGGATTTCCCAGGATATACAGAGCCTGGCGATGCAACGATTCCTCTGCCCTGACCGCATGATCGAAGTACCCGGACTGCCAGACCACGCCGCGGCGACCGACCAGCCGATTCAAGGCCAACGCGCTGGATGATTTGAACCGGCGGGCGATGCCCGACAGCTCCGACGCACGCAGTCGCAACATCCAATGCACATGATCCGGCATCACCACCCATGCCAGTGACTGGACCAGGCCTTGTCGCTCCAGTTCCTCAAACTGGCTGGAGACGCAGCCTGCGGTAGCGCCRCATTCAAAGCGTCGGCGGCGCTGGCATGTTGTCGTGGTCAGCACATATACCTGACCGATGATGGAGCGCCGCCCGTGGCGCAGGAGATCGCTGCTCATGGCCCATCGTGGATCAGGCAGACCTCGCTGGCTGTCGGGGAACAGCGCGAGATTCCATGAGGATGTTGCTGACAGTCTGCTGGGGTTGCCGGCCAGCGGCCGGCACTACCCAACCCCGTCGGT
>NZ_JBFTOJ010000084.1:0-16692 GCF_056397905.1 Stenotrophomonas sp. 05L414_2 | reverse complement strand
CACCTGCCCTACCGCGACGAGGACGAGCCGCGCCGGATCAAGGGAGCCGAACTGATTGCCACGCGCGTGGCCGCGCTGCCTTCCGACCTGCCGGTGGTACTGACCGGTGATTTCAACAGCGAGCCCGGCGGCGGCACCTATCAGGCCTTCACCCGGGTGCTTCAGGACACCCGTCGCCAGGTCAAGTCGCCGCAGGGTCCGCGCCTGACCTTCCACAACTTCACAGGAACGGCGACCGCCGAGCTGGACTGGGTGCTGGTACGTGGCTTCCACGCGCGCAGCTTCCTGACCGATGACCGCCGCATCGACGGCGTACTGCCCTCCGACCACTTCCCGCTGGTCGTTGAGCTGGACTGGCCGAAGCACTGAACAATGCAGCGACCCTCGCTACGGCGACGGTCGCTTGCCCAGCAGGCGGTACAACGCCTGATGCTGGTCGCGCGCCTGGCAGATGCGTGCGCCGACGGCAAGGAACACCGCAATGCCGACAAGGCCAACACCCAGCATTGAATCGGGCAGGCGCACGAAGCCGATCACCGCGGCCATCGCTGCCAGTACCAATAACACCACCACGCCGACCGACAGCCCGGCCCCTGGCAGGCCGGGATCACCGAGCAGCGTCCGTTGCGCCGATTGCTTCTGTTCGCCCATGTCCTGTGCTCCCGTGGTTTTTCCCCACTAGTTACACGGAGGGCGGCACTTCCGGCAGAGTCAGAAACGTCACAGTGGCGAGAACGTCCACGGCGGCCCACGCGCTACCCTGCCAGCATCCTCGTTGAGCGGAGACAACGCATGACCCATCGCAGCCGACTGGCCGGGTTCATCATCGATTGCCAGGACACACCCGCCGAAGACAGCGCGCGCTTCTGGGCCGCAGCGCTGGGCCTGCAGGCCGAGCCCGCCCGTGCTGAAGGCGACGCAGAGTATGCCGATCTGACGGGCGCGCCGGCGGGATTGAACGTGGAAGTGCAGCGGGTCGATCACCCGTCGCGGGTGCATCTGGATATCGAAAGCGACGACATCGACGCCGAAGCCGCAAGGCTGGAAAAACTCGGTGCCCGCCGGGTCGGTTTCGTCAAACGCTGGTGGGTGATGGAAGCGCCCACCGGTCATCGATTCTGCATCGTGCGCATGYGTGATCACGATGCTCCGGCCAACCATTGGCCATGATGAAAAAAGGGACGGAAGCAGATGCTTCCGTCCCCTGTCGCTCAGCGCGCCTGCGCCACGCTCGGCGCCTGCGGTGACTGGCCCCAGCCACCGAGTGCCTTGTACACGCCCACGACACTGACATTGACCTCTGATTCGGCGGCCGCCAGTGCATCATCGGCCACCAGCTGCGTGCGCTGCGCGTCCAGCAGGGTCAGGAAGTCCTCCGACCCTTCGCGGTAGCGGATCTGCGCCAGCGATTCGGCACGCCGCGCCGCCTGCGCCTGCTCGACCACGATGGCCAACCGTGCCTGCTGCTTGGAGTAGCGGGTCAACGCGTTTTCGGTGTCTTCCAACGCCAGCAGCACCGCCTGTTCGTACTGCGCGGCCACGCCTTCGGCCTCGGCCTTGCTGGCACGCAGGCGTGCCTTGACCGTACCGAAGTCGAATGCCGCCCAGCTCAACGACGGGGTCAGCGACCAGGCCTTGTTGTTGCCGTTGACCAGGCCACTGGCATCGCCGCCGAGGAAGCCGACGAAACCGGACAGCGACAACCGCGGGAACAGATCGGCCGTGGCCACGCCGACACGCGCGGTGGCGGCAGCCAGGCGACGCTCGGCCACGCGCACGTCGGCACGCTGGCGCAGCAGTTCACGGGTATCACCCAGCGGCAGTGCCTTCGCAAACGCCGGCACTTCGTGCGGTGCCAGCATGGCGGTCAGCACCTCCGGACGCTGACCAAGCAGGACAGCCAACCGGTTGCGCGACTGCGTCTCGGCCACTTCCAGCAGCGGGATGTCGGCCTCAATGGCCTTCAACCGTGCGCGGCTGCTCTGCACGTCCAGCTCGCTGCCGGCACCCAGTTCCCAGCGCGCCTCGGTCAGCCGCTGCGTATCGCGCAGGTTGACCAGGGTGCGCTGGGCCACCGCGATGCGCTTCTGGGTGCCACGCAGTTCGAAGTAGTTGCGTGCCACTTCGGCAGCGATCAGCACCTGCGCGTCGGCAAGGTTGGCCTGCTCGGCGTCCAGGTCGGCACGCGCAGCCTCTGCAGCACGGCGCTTGCGGCCGAACAGATCCAGCTCCCAGCCCGCATCGAAGCCGAGCTGGTAGCTTTCACTGAACACCCGCTGCCCACCCAGCTGCGGATCGGGTTGCTTGCGGCGGTCGTAGCTGCCGCCAGCGGTAACGTGTGGCGCCTGGTCGAAGCGGCTCTCGACAAACACGGCACGGGCCTGGCTGACACGGGCGACAGCCACGCGCAGGTCCAGGTTGTCCGACAGCGCGCCGTGCACCAGTTCTTCAAGCACCGGGTCATCGAACTGCGCCCACCAGCTGGCCACCGGCGAGGTGGTGCTGAAGACCGGCTGCTGTGCACCCTGCAGGACGACGGGCTCCTGCACCGGTGCCTTGTAGTTGGGGCCGACGCTGACACAGCCCGCCAGCACCAGGCTGGAGACGGCCATCGCCAGGGTGCGGATCACCATGGCAGCACCTCGCCCAGGTAGGTGAAGCTGCCGCTGGCGCCGGACTCGCCGATCAGCGCCATCTGCACGCTGGAACGCGCGCCCTCGGCGATTTCAATCTCGCCGTTGCCACCGTTCATATCGGTTTTCACGTAGCCGGGGTGCACGGTGTTGACCTTGATCGGCGTACTGCGCAGTTCATGGGCCAAGGCCAGGGTCCAGCTGTTCACCGCGGCCTTGGACGCGTTGTAGGCCGGGATCTTGAAGTCGTAGATGCCCGAGGTCGGATCGGCATGCAGGGTCTGCGAGCCGAGCATGCTGGAGACGTTGACGATGCGGCCGGACTTGGCCTGCTTGATCAGCGGCAGGAAGGCCTGGGTCACCGCCACCAGCGCATACACGTTGGTCTCGAACGTGCGACGCCAGGTGTCCAGCGACTGCTCCGACGGCAGTTGCGCTGGGTTCTCGATCATGATGCCGGCGTTGTTGACCAGGATGTCCAGACGACCATGGCGCTGACGCACCTGCTCGACCGCCTCGGCGATGCTGGCGCCATCATTGACGTCCAGCTGCAGCGCTTCCACCGGCAGGCCCTCGGCCTGCAGCTTCAACGCCAGTTCCACTGCGGTTTCGCGCTTGCGCCCGGCCAGCAGCGTGTGCACGCCGGCCTGTGCCAGCTGTCGCACGGTTTCCAGGCCAATGCCGCGGGTTGCGCCGGTGACCAGCGCGATCTTGTTCTGATGGGTGTTCATGGATTCGTTGCCTTGGTGGGGGGAAGCGGGCGCCGGTGATTGCCGGCGCCGCTGTTTTCCATGTCAGTGGTGGATGGTCGGCTCGCCGTGCTGCACCAGCTGGCCACCACCGTTGCGGGTGACGAACTTGCGCAGTGCCACGTAGAACACCGGGGTCAGGAACAGGCCGAACAGGGTCACGCCCAGCATGCCGGCGAACACCGTGATGCCGGTCACCGAGCGCACTTCGGCGCCAGCGCCATGCGACAGCACCAGCGGCACGGTGCCGGCGATGAAGGCGATGGAGGTCATCACGATCGGGCGCAGACGCAGGCGGCAGGCTTCCAGTGCCGCTTCGACGATGCCCTTGCCGCCCATTTCCAGCTCTCTGGCGAACTCGACGATCAGGATCGCGTTCTTGCACGCCAGGCCCATCAGCACCACCAGGCCGACCTGCACGAACACGTTGTTGTCGCCGCCGGTCATCCACACGCCGAACAGCGCGGACAGCAGGGTCATCGGCACGATCAGGATCACCGCCAGCGGCAGCGACCAGCTTTCGTACAGCGCGGCCAGTACCAGGAACGCCAGCATGATCGCCACCGGGAACACGATGAAGGCCGCCTTGCCCTGGGTCGCCTGCTGGTAGCTCAGGTCGGTCCATTCGGTAGCCATGCCCACCGGCAGCACCTTGGCGGCGATGGCGGTGAGGTTGTTCATCGCTTCGGCCGAGGACAGCACACGCGGGTCGGCTTCACCGGCCAGGTCAGCGGCCGGGTAGCCGTTGAAGCGCAGCACGGGGTCCGGACCGTAGGTTTCCTTGACGGTGACCATCGAGCCGATCGGCACCATCTCGCCACGGTCGTTGCGGGTCCGCAGCTTGCCGATGTCCTCGACGCTGTCACGGAACTGGCCATCGGCCTGTGCGATCACCTGCCAGGTACGTCCGAACTGGTTGAAGTCGTTGACGTAGGCCGAACCCAGGTAGGTCTGCAGCGTGTCGAACAACTCGGTCAGCTGTACGCCCTGGGCCTTCGCCTTGACACGGTCCACCTCGGCATCCAGCTGCGGCACGTTGGCCTGATAGCTGGTGATCGGGAAGGCCATGCCCGGGGTCTGTGCAACCGCACCCTGCATCGACTGCACCGCGTTCTGCAATGCGCCATAGCCGAGGTTGCCACGGTCCTGGATGAACATCTGGTAGCCGTTGCCGTTACCSAGGCCGAGGATCGGCGGCGGCATCATGGMGAASGCGAACCCTTCCTGCAGGCCTGCGATCTTCTGGTTGATCTCCGCATTGATCTGCGCCGCGGTGCGGCCATGGCGCTCGCTGAACGGCTTGAGCGGAATGAACGCAACACCGGTGTTGGGCGTATTGGTGAACTGCAGAGCATTCAGGCCCGGGAACGAAATGGTGTGAGCCACACCGTCGGTTTCCTGGGCGATCTTGGCGACCTTGCGCAGCATTTCATCGGTACGCGCGATCGACGAACCCTCCGGCAGCTTCACGCCGGCGATCAGGTACAGCTTGTCCTGGGTCGGAATGAAGCCCGGCGGCACCAGCTTGAAGATGAAGCCGGTACCCACCAGCAGCACCGCATACACCACGAACACCGCACCACGACGACCGAGGATCTTCGACACGCCACGCTCGTACTTTTCAGAGCTGGACTTGAAGAAGCGGTTGAACGGACGGAACACCCAGCCGAACAGACGGTCGATGATGCGGGTCGGGGCATCCTTCGGCGCGCCATGCGGCTTGAGCAGGCGGGCCGCCAGGGCCGGCGACAGGGTCAGCGAGTTGATCGCCGAGATCACCGTGGAGATGGCGATGGTGACCGCGAACTGCTTGTAGAACTGACCGGTAACGCCCGACAGGAACGCCATCGGCACGAACACCGCACACAGCACCAGCGCGATGGCGATGATCGGCCCGGACACTTCGCGCATCGCCTGATGCGCAGCGGCCAGCGGGGTCAGGCCTTCTTCGATGTTGCGTTCAACGTTTTCCACCACCACGATCGCGTCATCGACCACGATGCCGATCGCCAGCACCAGGCCGAACAGGCTCAGCGTGTTGATCGAGAAGCCCAGCAGGTACAGCGCGCCGAACGTACCGACGATCGACACCGGCACCGCGATGAGCGGGATGATCGMWGCACGCCAGGTCTGCAGGAACAGGATCACCACCAGCACCACCAGCGCGATGGCTTCCAGCAGGGTGGAGACCACGGCCTTGATCGAGTCGCGCACGAAGATGGTGGTGTCATACACCGCTTCGTACTTCACGTCGGCCGGCATGGTCTTCTGCATCTCGTCCATGCTGGCCATCACCGCATCGCGGATCTCCAGCGCATTGGCGCCGGGGGCCTGGAAGATACCGATACCCACCGCGTTCTTGCCGTCCAGCTGCGAGCGCAGCGTGTAGTCACCGGCACCCAGTTCGACCCGGGCCACGTCCGCCAGCCGCACCACTTCACCGTCGGTGCCGCTCTTGAGCACGATGTCGCCGAACTCCTGCTCGCTGCGCAGGCGRCCCTGGGCATTGATCAGGGTCAGGAACTGGCTGTTGGGCATCGGCTCGGCGCCGAGCTGGCCGGCCGAGACCTGTACGTTCTGCTCGCGCATGGCGCGCACCACATCGCTGGCGGTCAGGCCGCGCGCGGCAACCTTGTCCGGGTCCAGCCAGGCGCGCATGGCATAGTCACCACCGCCGAAGATCTGTGCGTCGCCGACGCCCTGGATACGTGCCAGCGCGTCCTTGACGTGCAGGCGGGCGTAGTTGCGCAGGTACAGGGTGTCGTACTTGCCGTTGGGCGAGGTCAGGTGCACCACCATCAGGAAGGTGGGTGACTGCTTCTGGGTGGTCACGCCTTGCCGGCGCACGTCCTCGGGCAGTCGCGCCTGGGCCTGGGCAACGCGGTTCTGTACCTTCACCGCCGCTTCGTCCGGGTCGGTGCCCGGGCGGAAGGTGATGGTCATCTGCAGCACGCCGTCGGAACCGGCCACCGACTTGAGGTAGATCATGCCCTCAACGCCGTTGATGGCCTCCTCCAGCGGGGTGGCCACGGTTTCAGCGATCACCTTCGGGTTGGCGCCCGGGTAGACCGTGCGTACGACCACCGACGGCGGCACCACTTCGGGGTACTCACCGATGGGCAGCATCGGAATCGAGATCAGGCCTGCGGCGAAGATCACGATCGACAGCACCGCCGCGAAGATCGGCCTGTCGATGAAGAAACGGGAAAAGTCCATGGAAGAATTCCTGGAAAAGGCCGTCGGCGGGCAACAGCCGCCCTGCCCCTCGCCAATCTGGCGAAGGCAGTGACGGCTGCCGCTGGCACCGGCAGCTAAGCGGGGACGCGGATCAGGAGCCGGCGGATCAGTGGTTCAGTGCGGCAGTTGCATCGCGACCCGGCGCCGGCGCAGCGGTGGGCTGCATYGCCACCGCCTTCGCCTGCACCGGCATACCGGGCATGAAGACCTTCTGCACGCCATCGATGATCACCTTGTCACCGGCGGCCAGGCCCTGCTCGACGATGCGCAGGCCTTCGGCGGTGCGGCCGAGGCGGATGTCACGGCGCTGGGCCTTGCCATCCTTGTCGACCACATAGACGTACTTGCGGTCCTGGTCGGTCAGCACGGCCTTGTCGTCGATCAGCATGGCCTGGAACTGGCCGCTGCCGAGCAGCTGCACGCGGGCGAACAGGCCCGGGGTGAACTGGCGATCGGCGTTGTCCAGCAGTGCGCGGACGCGGATGGTGCCGGTGCTGCGGGTCACCTGGTTGTCGAGGAAGTCGACCTTGCCCGAGTGCGGGTAGCCTTCTTCACCGGACAGGCCGATCTTCACCGGCAGCTCGCTGTCGCGCTCGCTCGGGCGCTCGCCCTTGCGCGCCATCTGCGCGTAGCGCAGGAAGGTGCTTTCGTCGGCATCGAAGTACACGAACACCGTATCCAGCGAGACCAGCGTGGTCAGCACGCTGGCGCTGTCGCCGGCGGTGACCAGGTTGCCGGCGGTGACCATCGCCCGGCCGGCACGGCCGTCGATCGGCGCACGCACCTTGGTGAACTCCAGGTTGAGGCGGGCGGCATCCACCGCTGCCTGCGCAGCCTGCACCGCCGCACCGGACTGGTCGGCGGCCGCACGACGCTGTTCGGCGGTCTCGGTGGAAATCGCCTGCTGTTCGGCCAGGCGCTTGGCACGCTCGGATTCGCTGCGGGCCAGCACCGCCTGGGTACGCGCACGGGCCAGCTCGGCGTTGGCGCGATCGTACTCGGCCTGGTAGCTGCGGGCATCGATGGTGAACAGGACGGCGCCCTTCTTCACTTCTTCGCCTTCAACGTAGTTGACCTTGTCGATGTAGCCGGACACGCGCGGGCGCAGCTCGACGCTCTGCACGGCCTCGACGCGACCGCTGAATTCATCCCACTGGCTGACCTGCTTGAGCAGCACGGGGGCAGCTGAGACCTGCGGCGGGGGCGGCGCGCCGGCTTCTTCGGCATGGCCACCGCTGCAGGCCGCCAGGACGGCGGCAGCGAGGATCGACACGCCAGCCATCGCGATGCGATGACCGAAACGATGTGGAGTGGTATTGGGGGAAGTCATGGCATGCATCCGTACGGAGGGGTGGTACAGCTATTTGAGAATTGCTATCAACTTTCGGCGGCGTATCCTGCGACCTCAACCAAAGTCGAGGTCAAGCAACGCCTGCGGTGTCGCGCCACAGCGGCGGTCTTTCCAGGTGCAGCAGGCCGCGTGGCAGTTCGGCATCACTGCTATCGCAACGGACGATTGCGCGGTTGTCGCGGCACCCGTCGAGCAGGGACACCACGCGGCGACCGACCAGCAGTGAACTCGGCCATTCAATACAGGCGTTGGCAGCGTTGGCCGGCGTGCAGACCGGACTGCACACTTCCAGCATCTGCGCGCGTACGCCCACGGCCTGCGCTTCCTGGTGCACCACCTGCGCGTACATGCGCAGCGCGGCGGTGGTGATCGAGGTCTCGCCATAGCCTGCCCAGGGCTTGAGCCCGGCCGGGCTGCCGATCATCACGTAGCGGCGAGCATGCACGTTGTCCTGCAGCAGCGGCAGCAGGTGGTGCACTGCGTGCACATGCGGCATCAGGTCCGCCTGCAATGCCGCCGACAGGGCGTCACCGCCACGCTCGACCACGCGGCCACGGTTGTACGGGCCGCCCATCGCGGCAACCACCGCTGCCAGCGGGCGCGGGCGCTGCGCCACGCGTTCGGCCAGCGCACGTGCCGAACTGTCGTCGCTGAGCGAGCCCAGCATCGTCTGCAGGCCCGGCTCATCAGCAAACTGCTCGTGCAACGCCGCCAGGCGGCCGGGATCGCGGCCGACCACCAGCACGGGGCTGCCGGCCTCCAGCAATGCGCCGACCACACCCTGGCCCACGGCACCGGTGCCGCCGAGAACCAGGACCTCGGGCGTCAGAATCCCATTCACGGGACATTTCCTCCCAAATCCGGGATAGTCCCGATTCGGCGCAGTCGGTCACCCTTGTGCGAGGCAAGGTGCAAGGCACCGCCACGCTGCTGACGCATGGGTGCGGTAAACTCCCGAAAATCCTTGTTAACCAAGGAGCTGGGACGGGATTCAACGGTCATTGCCAGGTCCAGGGCGTTCTGGCCGGCAATCCGGAAGCGGGCAAGAATGTTGCGCAGGCTCATGGCGGACGGGCTCCAATTAGCGAATGGCGCCACGATAGACCTCAAACCCCTACTTGATTAGTCCTGATTAAGGGGAATAATCATCCCGTCCCCGGTCCAATCGTTCTGTCACGATTGCCCCATCCCCGACGTCCAGGATCCCTGACCATGTCCCACGATCTCAACGAGACGCTGATCTTCGTCAAAGTGGTCGAGCAAGGCAGCTTCATCGCGGCTGCCAAATCGCTCGGCCTGCCCAAGACCACGGTCAGCCGCAAAGTGCAGGAACTTGAGACGCGCCTGGGTGCGCGCCTGCTGCACCGGACCACGCGCCGCCTCGGCCTCACCGAAGCCGGTTCGATCTATCACGAGCATTGCCAGCGCATCGCGCGCGAACTTGAAGAAGCCGAAAGCGCGGTCAGCCAGCTGCAGTCTGGTCCACGCGGATGGTTGCGCTTCACCGTGCCCTATTCGATCGGCATCACCTGGATCGCACCGCTGCTGGGCCAGTTCCATGCGCAGTACCCGGAAATCCGCCTGGACATGCACATGGGCAACGAGAAGCTGGACCTGATCGCCGGTGAGGCCGATCTTGCCCTGCGCGTGGGTGCCCTGCCCGATTCCAACCTGGTGGCGCGCAAGCTCGGCAGCCTGCGCACGCAGGTGTTCGCCAGCCCGGCCTACATCGAGCGCTACGGCGAGCCGCTGCATCCGGAAGAGCTGCAGTTCCACCGCATCCTGGCCATGCGCAAGCCGTACCACACCGGCAATTCGCCACGCTTTACCTGGCAGCTGGGCGAGAACGGTGGCGARCTGCGCGACTTCCCGGTGACGCCGCTGATGACGGCCAACGACATGTCTGCGCTGAATGGCGCGCTGGTGTGTGGCGAAGGTCTGCTGCTGACCGGCGACGTGATGGCCAAGCCGTTCGTCGAGTCGGGCATGGTGCGCCGCGTTCTGGCCGGCTGGACCGGCCCGGAAGTGGATTTCAACGCGGTGTTCGCCGGTGGCCGGCTGGTGTCGCCGAAGGTACGCGCGTTCGTCGATTTCCTGGTGGAGAAGCTCAACTTCGACGCCAACTACATGCTGGCGCAGTGCCCCGGTGCGAAGCTGGCGCGGCAGCAGCAGGAACAGGAAGAAGCGGCGCTGGCGAGCAGCGGCAAGCGTATCCTGGAGAAGGTGGCTGCTTCGGCGGCGTAAGCTGCAGCGATGCCGCCTGTACCCTGCTCTCCTGGATGGCCTCCGGTAGATGCCGACCTTGGCCGGCACGGCTCTCCACATGGGCTATCGGCGTGCCGAGCACACTCGGCACCTACAGAAAATGCCGCCTGCTAGGGCGGCATTTTCGTTCCTGCTGCGGCGGAACAGCGATAACGCTGCGCGTTATTGTTTGAGAGGAATCACGCGGATCTCGACGCGGCGGTTCTTGGCACGGCCGGCATCGGTGCTGTTGTCAGCGATCGGATAGGCCTTGCCAGCGCCCAGGGTTTCGATGCGCACGCTCTGCACGCCCTGGCCGATCAGGTACTGCGCCACCGAATCAGCACGCTCCTTGGACAGGCGGTTGTTGACCGCGTCGCTGCCGATGCTGTCGGTGTGGCCGACCACTTCGATCATGGTCTGGTTGTAGTCACGCAGGGTGCCGGCAACGCCATTGAGCGAGCCGTAGAACTGCGGCTTCAGTGCCGACTTGCCGAAGTCGAAGGTGATGCCGTCGGGCAGGTTCAGCATGATGTTGTCGCCCTGGCGCTCGACGTCGATGCCGGTGTTGGCGGTGCGCTCGCGCAGCGCGCGCTCCTGGCGATCCTGGTACTGGCCCACCGCGGCGCCACTGAGTGCGCCGATGCCCGCGCCGATCAGCGCATGCTGGCGACGCTCGGTCGCGCTGTCGCCGGACAGCAGGCCCGCGGCCACGCCGATGGCGGTACCGATCAGGGCATTGCGGCCGGTGCGGTTCTGCTGCTCGGTCGGGTTGCCGTACGGATCACTCTGCACATAGGAGCCGCCGGTGGCGCAGGCCGACAGGACGGCCGCACTCATCAGGGCCAGTGCGACGTTGCGGGTGGTGTTGCGGATCATGGTGTTCTCCTTGGTTTCCGGTCGGGCCGGCGGCTTGCGGGCGGCAACGAGGATAAACAGCCGGACGCGATGTCGGGATGATGATCACGCCGGTCGACAGGGGCGTGTTCAGCTAGCTGTCTGGACCGCTCAGCCAGCGCTTTACCCCGCCGCCGACTGACGGTAGGCGGCCAGAGCGGCATCCCGGCCAGCGGCGAGGTCCACCAGCGGCGTGCGTGGGTAGCCCGGCGCGCGTTCGGCCAGCAGGTGCGGATGCTGCCATGGAGCGAACCGCGCCTTTACCGGCAGCGCCGCCAGCTCAGGCACCCAGCGGCTGATGTAGCGCGCCTGCGGATCGAACTTCTCGGCCTGTGTGACGGGATTGAACACGCGGAAATACGGAGCCGCGTCGGCACCGGTGCCGGCCACCCACTGCCAGCCCATCGTGTTGTTGGCCAGGTCGGCATCCACCAGCGTGTCCCAGAACCAGCGCGCACCGTGCAGCCAATGCGCACGCAGGTGCTTGCACAGGTAGCTGGCAACGATCATCCGCACCCGGTTGTGCATGTAGCCGGTATGCCAGAGCTCGCGCAGGCCAGCATCGACGATGGGGACGCCGGTGTTGCCGCGCTGCCAGTCGTGCAGCTGGGCGGCACTGGGACTGGCCCACGGGAAGCGATCGAAGCGTGGATTGAGGTTGTCGGTCGGCGTCTTCGGGAAGTGGTGCAGCAGGTGATGGGCAAAGTCACGCCAGCCAAGCTGGCGCAGGTAGCCATCGATGTCAGCATCGGTACCGGCACTGCGCAGGCCTTCCAGCGCGTGGGCGATGCGCCACGGCGCGATTTCGCCGAAATGCAGGTGCGGCGACAGCCGCGAGGTACCGACCCGATCCGGCAGGTCGCGCTGCTCGCGATAGCCGCGCAGCGCACCATCCTCGAACACGGACAACGCCTCGAGCGCACCGGTCTCGCCCGGCTGCCAGTGTTCCCAGAACCCGGTATCCCAGTGAAGCGTGGGCGCCAGCTGCAGCGTATCCAGCGCGAGGCTGTCGACCGTATGCGCCGGCAGCGTCTCCGGTGCGGCCCGCAAGGCGGGCAAACGCCAGTGGCTGAGTACGTTGCGCCAGTACGGAGTGAATACCTTGTAGGGCTGCCCCTGCTGGGTGGCGATGTCCCAGGGCTCGAACAGCAGGCTGCCGTTGCAGCTCTGCGCATCTATGCCCTGCTCGCGCAGCGTGCGTTTGATGGCGGCATCGCGCGGTTGCGTGGCCGGTTCGTACTTGCGGTTCCAGTACACCGCTTCGGCGCCGGTCTGCTGCACCAGCTCCAGCAGGGAAGGCAGGCTGTCACCGGCACGCAGCACCAGCGATGAACCCCGTGCACGCAGGCCGGCATCCAGTGCCGCCAGCGAACGATGGCGCCACGCATTGGAGGCCGCGCCCGGCGCCCACTCGCCCTCTTCGTGCGGCGCGTGGATGTACACCGGCACCACAGCGTGGCCCGCTTCCAGCGCCGCCTGCAGCGCCGGATTGTCCTGCAACCGCAGGTCCCGACGGAACCATACCAACGCTACCGACACGTGCACTGCCTCTCAGTTGCTGGGCGGCCATGATAGCCAGTGACGGTGAAGGCGATGCGTGCGACCGGCTCTGCTAGGCTGCGCGCTCTTCCGCTTCCGCCCGGCCCACGTCATGGATGATCTTCGCGCCACGTTTGCCCGCTTCGGCGCCCTGCAGCCGCAATCTGCCGACGCGTGGCAGGGGCCGTTCCCGCTGCCGGACGTGCTGGCCGGATTCTACGCACACGTCGGCCCGTTCGGCGAGGTATTCAATCCTGCAAAAGGCCCCTGCGGCATCACCATTCCAGGCCTTGAGGTGTGGATACCGCCCTTGCAGCGCCTGTGGGCCTACCAGGCAGGCTATCGCTGGAACGGCAACGATGGCGAACCGATCAGCGACTGGCCGGCGCAGTGGCTGGTGATCGCCGACCGTGGCGCCGATCCCCTCATCCTCGACATCGACGACGGCCGCGTACTGTTCGCCCGTCATGGTGCGGGCCACTGGGACGCCGGCGGGTTCGCCGCCGACGTGCCGACCCTGATGGCCGCGTTGGCTGCGGCCGGCAGCGTTTACCTCGAGGCTGATGAGGATCTGTACAGCGATGACGATGATGGCGGGATCCGTCCGGTTCATCGCGAAGCGGCGCTGCGCGCTGTCGCTGTGGTGCTGGGCAGCACGGATGAAGCAGAACTGTTCCTGGACGCAATGCAGCAGAGCCACGCCATGCGCGGATGGTGCACGGAAAGGTTCAATCCACGCGTGGCGTGGATCTGCTTCTGGACTGCTGCATCGCTTCGCTGATCACTCGTCCGTCGTTCTTTCCTGCGGCACCTGCTCCGGCTGAGCGGCCAGGAACGGGTGCAGTACGGTATCGGCAGCAGCCACCGCGCCCACCACCAGCAGCAGGGCAACGGCGATGGCGGCCATCGGAACGAGGCGCGGGCGCGCGCTCATCGGTCGTTCCTCACTCCCAGCACCGGTCGGTGCGGCCCTTGGCGGTTTGGGCACGCGCGCAGTCACGCGGCGTGATCCGTCCCTCTCGCTGCTCCACCCGTTGCTTGCCGCCATTGTCATCGCGCTTCAGCTCGAAGGCGTCGTACAGGCGCCCGGTCACCGTGCGGGCCTCGTAGCGAAGGCGCTGCGGATCGATGCGCAACACCTGGAACAGCTGGGTGTCTTCGCCCACAGGGTCCATCGTCCTGCGTGCCTCGTCCGACAGGCGGTACTGCTTCGGTCCAGCCACCGTCACCACGTACTGCGGTGTTGCCGCCTGCCCTTCGCCGCGACGGCCGTAGGTATGGTCATGCCCCTGCAGTACCAGATCCACCTTGTGACGGCGCACCACCGGCAGCAGCACCTTGCGCAGGGCAGCATTCTCGCGGCCCTCGCGCGGCGAATAGAACGGCTGGTGCAGCAGCACGATCGTCCACGGCTGCCGGTTGCCGGCCAGCACCTTGTCCAGCCACTGTGCCTGCGCCTTGGCGGTACCCAGATCCAGCGCCGAGGTCCCATCGACCACGGCCACGCGCACGCCCTGTGCATCGAACCAGTAGCTGGTACCCGCCGCCGCGCTGGCACCGTTGCCCGGCAGGGCGAAGGTCACCGGCCAATGGCGGCCCAGCACACGGCGCTCCTGTGGCGTGTCCTCGAATTCCTCGAAGTACTCGTGGTTGCCGATCGCCGGCGCCACCAGCGTCTCCTGTGCCAGCCAGCTGGTGGCGGCAAACCATTCGCCCCATTCGCTGTCGTCCATGTTGTCGCCACCGCTGACCAGGTCGCCGGCAAACAGACTGATCCGCGCATCCGGCGCGGCCTTCTGTGCGGCCCGCACCACGCGGCTTACATGGCTGACGTTCTTGTTCTGGGTATCGCCGAAATACAGCAGGGTCAGCGGCTGGTCGGCAGCGGCCATCGTACGCAGCTGGTTCCACGCGCTCCAGCTGCCATTGCCCTGTACGCGGTAGACATACAGGGTGTCCGGCTGCAAACCGTCGATGTCGGCGCGATGATGATGCGACAGGCCGTTCTCGGTCTGCAGCACCTGGGTCTTCGCGCGCACCTGGACGATGCCCTCGATGGCCGGCGAATCGTCGGCCCGTGCGATTTCCAGCAGCGGCGACTGCACGCTGCCATCGGTGCGCCAGGCCACTGCGAAGCCGTGGCTGGGGTCGACCGATGGAGAGGCAACGATGCGGTCCGGCACCGGTGTGGCCGCGTAGTAGCGGCTGCCCGACGGCACCCGCGTATTGGGCTCGGCCGCAGCCATCGCCATCGATGGCAATGCGAGCAGCAGCCCGATCGCAAGCAAGCGCACCAAACGCGCGCTCACGAGCCACACTCCAGCGGCAGGGCCAACTGCTTGGCGATGCTCTCCCAGTCGAAGGCCACCACACCCTGGTCATCGTGCACCGCATACAGGGCACCGTGCGGGAACCTTGGCGTCGGCTGCTGCATCATCCAGATGCCATCGGTGTTGGCCACGGTATTGCCCTGGAACGCACCCACCGGCTTCAGCGTATGGCGGTCGAACAGATGGAACACGCTGCGCTGCTTGCCCTGCTCGGTGGTGATCCACCAGCCGTCCTTGCCGCAGGTGCGCAGCATCACGCCTTCGGCCTGCGCCTTGAACACGTCGCGGCCGAAGGTGGTGCCGGTGAAGCGCCCCGCCAGGGTGTAGACCTTGAATTCGCTGGCGTAGCTTTCGTCCTCTTCGGCGATCAGCAGGCGATCATTGGCCGGATCCCCCCAGATCGATTCGACCACGCGCAACGCACCGGCTTCGCTGGTATCACCGATGCTGGCCGACAGTGTTGCCTGCACCTTCGTGCCATCGCGGGACACGTGGTACTGGCGCACGCGCTTGTCCAGCTCAGCCAGCGGCGGCAGGATGTCCTTGCCCTGTGCGTCCTCGCCGTTGTCCCAGGAGTCGGTGACGTAGACGCTGTAGCCATCGGCACGGCGGTCCACCCACAGGCCGTAGGGCTTGCGCAGGTCGTCGGCACCGAAGGTGGCCAACGGAGTGAAGTCCGGCAGCGAAAGCACCTGCACACGGTGGTTGTCGCGCTCGACGATCCACAGCAGGTCATCGATCACCGCGATGCCGTTGGGACGATCGAACTGGCCCAGGCCGGTGCCGGTGCTGCCGACGTCGCGCAGGTGCTGGCCGTTGCTGCCATCGYAGACCACCAGCTTGTCGGTGGCCTTGGCCGTGGCGATCAGCCAGGTCTTGCCATCCGGGGCCTGCCAGGACGCGGGCGAATCGATGTTGTCGGCCGGGGTCATCGGGGTCAGGAAAGCCTCGGCGATGGTCGCCACGTTGCGCTTGACCGGTGCCACAGCGCCGGTCGCTGCAGCCGCTGCCGGCGCCTTGTCCGCGGCCGGCGTGCAGCCGGCGGCAAGAACGGCTGCCAGCGAGGCCGCCATCAGGGTCATGCAACGCGCCATCACAGCGCCACCTTCAGGCCCACGGCGTAGGTGCGGCCATACTCTTCCATCTGCAGGGTGCGCGAGCGCGTGCCCTGGTACAGCTCCAACGGCTTGTCCAGCAGGTTCTGCGCTTCAAAGTACACGCTCACGTTCGCGTTGAACTTGTAGTCCAGCGAGAAGTCGAGCTGGGTGTTGGGCGCCACGTAGATGTCGAACGCACGGCCCTTGCCGATGCTGTCCAGGTACTCGCTGCGGTACACCGCCGCCAGACGGGTGCTCAGGCCGTACTTTTCATAGCCGATGTGGGCGCTGTACACGTGCTTGGAGGCACGCGGCAGGGTGAAATCCTCACCGGCGCGATCCTCGATGCCAGCGTCGAATCCGGTATCCAGCCAGGTGCCGCTGGCGCCCACCAGCAGACCGTCCAGGCCAGCGGGCAGGAAGGCCAGCTGCTGCTGCCAGTTCAGCTCCGCACCACGCACGGTGGCTTTGCGGCCATTGATCGGCTGGGTCACGTCAAAACCACCGTAGGCCGGATCATTGGTGCGCACCGTCTCGACGATATAGCCGTCGATGGACTTGTGGAACAGACCTAGCGAAACGATGCCGGTACTGCCGAGGTACTTCTCCACCGAC
>NZ_JBFTOJ010000083.1:0-17441 GCF_056397905.1 Stenotrophomonas sp. 05L414_2 | reverse complement strand
GTGCCCCAGGTCGAGCCCACCGGGTTGTTGTCCTGGGTCTGGTAGCCGACGGTGACCGTGGTGCTGTCGGTCACATCGCCTTCCAGCACGGCCATGCCGGCCATCTTGTTCTCTTTGTAGCGGTCGTAATAGAAATCACGATCGGTGTAGGCGGCGACCACGCGGCTGCGGAAGCGGCCGTCGGCGGTCAGTGGTGCGGTCACGTCCGCTTCCATGCGGCGGTAGTCCCAGCTGCCGGCACTGACCGAGAACGAAGCGTCGAACTCCTTGCCCGGGCGCTTGCGCAGCAGGTTCACCGTGGCCGACGGCACACCCGCGCCGCTGAGCAGGCCGTTGGCGCCGCGGATCACTTCCACCCGGTCATAGAAGGCGGTGTCGTATTCCTGGTTGGTCGAGCCGCTGTAGGTCGGAATGCCATCCACCTGGAAATCGGTGATGGCAAAACCACGCGCGTAGTACAGCGGGCGCTGGGTGTCATAGAAGGACACGCTGACGCCGGTGACATTGCGCATCACGTCGTTGAGGCTGAACAACGATTCGTCCTGCAGGCGCTGCAGGCCGATCACCGTCGACGACTGCGGTGTTTCCTGCAGGGTGATCGGCAGGCGGGTGGTGCTCGATGGTGGCGCGGACTGCTCGGCGCGCACGCTCACCCGGTCCAGGGTCTTGGCGTCGGAGGCGTAGGCAGCGACCTCGGCCAATGCCGACGGCGCAGCCAGGGTGAGGCAGGACAGCAGGGCGGCGGGCAGCAGCGCACGGCGGGGCAGGCGGCTGGGGAAAATCTGGGTCATGGCGGGCTCGGAGCGTAGAAGCGGGGAAGGGGCGGCAACAGTCGTCCAGCACCCGGGGCGGCGGCTTCGGGCACGTCAGGTCCATCTGGGAGGGGCGCGGTCACTGCGCAGGACGCAAATGTAAATAATTCTTAACAACATTACAATTCGCGTCATTGCGCAGGGGCTTTCAGGCGCGCAGCAAGCGTCAGGGCGGGGTCGGATCCCATTGCCGCAGGCACTGGGCTCTGACCCTGCGAGGGGTCTCCCGGAACGGGTCAGAGCCCTCCCGTGCGGGAGGGATCCGCCCCGTCGCCGCGCGCAAACGCAGACGGCCACCCGAAGGTGGCCGTCCGCAGGCATCCGCCAAGCGCAGGCTTACAGCGCCTGCAGCTCTTCGTTGGCGTTGCGCTTTTCCTTGGCCGGGGCCGGCGCGGCCGTCGGTGCCAGTGCAGGCGTCGTACCTGCTTCCACCGGAACCTCCAGGTAGGGCAGGTGCAGGGTCTGGCTGGTCAACGTGCGGATCTCGTTGGTCAGCGCGGCACTTTCGTTGAGCTTGCGGCCGTACGAGGGAACGATCTCGCGCAGGCGGGCTTCCCAACCGGCCTTCATCTGTTCCGGGAAGGCCTTGGCCATCAGGTCCAGCATGATCGGCGGCGAGGTCGAAGCGCCCGGCGAGGCACCCAGCAGCGCAGCGAGGGTGTGGTCCTTGTCGGTCACGATCTCGGTACCGAACTGCAGCACCGCGCCCTTCAGCGGATCACGCTTGATGATCTGCACGCGCTGGCCGGCGGTGACCAGCTTCCAGTCGCCCGGCTTGGCATTGGGGAAGTACTTGATCAGTTCGGCCTGGCGATCGGCATCGTTCAGGCGCGCCTGGCCCATCAGGTACTGCACCAGGTCCAGGTTGTCCTTGCCCACTTCCAGCATCGGGCCGACGTTGTTGTGGTTGACCGACGAATACAGGTCCCACCACGAGCCGTGCTTGAGGAACTTGGTGCTGTACAGCGCGAACGGCCCGAACAGGACCACCGGCTTGCCATCCAGCTTGCGCGCATCCAGGTGCGGCACCGACATCGGCGGCGAACCGGTCTCGGCCATGCCATAGGCCTTCACGCCATGGCGCGAGGTCACGTCCTGGCCCTGGAAGGCGAGGAACTGGCCGCCCACCGGGAAGCCGGCGTAGTCCTTCGATTCCGGGATGCCCGACATCTGCAGCAGCTTCAGCGCCGCGCCACCGGCACCGATGAACACGAAGCGGGCGTGGGTGGTCGATTCGGTGCCGGCCTTGAGGTCCTTCACCGTCACGTTCCAGCTCTTGTCCGCGTTCTGCCGCAACGCGCTGACCTCGTGGTTGAGGTGCAGGCCGAAGTTCGGGCTGTGCTGCAGGCCGGCGGTCAGCTGGCGGGTGATGACGCCGAAGTTGACGTCGGTGCCCAGCGGCATCCACGTTGCGGCAACCTTCTGCTTCGGGTCGCGGCCTTCCATCAGCAGCGGTGCCCACTGCTTGATCTGCGCCGGGTCCTCGGAGTACTGCATGCCGTAGAACAGCGGGTTCTTCACCAGCGCCTGCTGGCGCTTGTGCAGGTAGGCGATGTTGTCATCGCCCCAGACGAAGCTCATGTGCGGGGTCGGGTTGATGAAGTCGCTGGGCTGGCTCAGCCGCCCCTCCTTCACCTGGTGCGACCAGAACTGGCGCGAGACTTCGAACGATTCGGCGATGCCGACCGCGCGCTTGGTCTCGATGCTGCCATCGGGCAGTTCCGGGGTGTAGTTCAGTTCGGCGAATGCCGAGTGGCCGGTGCCGGCGTTGTTCCAGCCGTCCGAGCTTTCACCGGCGACGCCGTCGAGACGCTCGTAGACCTGGATGTTCCAGTCCGGCTGCAGTTCCTGCAGGTAGGTGGCCAGGGTGATGCTCATGATGCCGGCGCCGACCAGCACGACATCGACGGGCTTGTCGTTGTTCGCGGCGGGCACCGAGCGCTGGGTCAGCGGCCAGTACAGGAACAGCGCGGCCACCAGCAACAGCAGCACGAGCAGGGCGAGCAGGGCCTTGCCAAATTTCTTCATGGGGGCGGGATCGTTGGCGGGGAAGGGGGTCAGGATGCGCAAGAAACAGGGAAAGAGCGTGAAGAAACAACGCCTTGCAGCATTCCTGTGGCAATTTTAACCGCTTCTGGTCCGATTTTGATGCAACGCAGCATCCGACGGCTCGCGGCACCCTCACCCGGTAGCGCCGGGCCACGCCCGGCGATGCCCTCGATCACGCCAGTTCAAGGATCTCGTCACCGGCCTCATCGATCTCGCCGGTCGCCTTCCAGCCCAGGTGCCGGTAGAAGCCATGGGAACGCGAGCGCGGGTCGGCCGAGCAGGCCAGGAACAGGCGGCTGTGGCCGGCATCGCGGCTCAGGCTGACCACGTCCTGCAGCAGTTGCCGGCCGATGCCACGCTTCTCGAATTCCGGCAGCAGGGCCAGCACCAGCACCTCGCCGCTTTCGCGGTCGGCAAAGCAGTAGCCGGCCATCCGTTGGCCCTCCCAGGCGACGCGGCCAATCGAATCGCCATCGGCGATACCTGCGGCCCAGCTTTCTTCGGTGATGCCCAGCTCGGCCAGTTGCGCTGCACTGAAGGCGTTCTCGCGGGTACGCCCGCGCAGGTCGATGCAGGCGGCGGCGTCATCGGGACGGGCATTGCGGTAGTGGATCGTCATCTGGGAAACCTGCGGTCGAATGGAACCGGGCGATTGTGGCCGACGCCTATGGAGATTGGATGGAGACCGGCGGCGCTCCTCACTCACTGCCGATGGTGAAGTACTCCGCCGCGAAGTAGCCCAGTTGATAGGCCAGCGTCGCTGCGGCCAGCCCCAGTTGCGCGCGCGTACTGCGCAGATGCCAGCCCAGCGCGGCGACGATGAGCATCAGCACCGTATGCAGGGGGTAGGCCTCGCCCAGCAGCCGCCATCGGCTTCCCCCTTTGATCGCGGTATCCACAAGATCCAGAAGGGTCAATATCGCGACCACCCCGAAGATCCAGCGTCGACGCTGCATCAGGTAGTTGCCGTAACTGCCGTACTCGCGCAGGTCTTCGGGAAACAGCAGCGCGCACAGCAGGAACCAGGTCGCGCAGTAGGTGATCACGAACAGATAGATTTCAAACGTCCAGCGGTGTACTTCAACCAGGCGGAATTCCCACCACCAGAAGGTCACCAGCGATACCAGCGTCCACACCACCCAGCACAGGTGCAGCGCCGAACAGCCACGCCGCTGCGGGTGTTCGATGATCTGCGCCAGCCCCTTCAGCAGGGTGGTGATGGACAGGCCGAGGATGATCCCCATCACCACGCGGATATGCAGGAATACCGGTTCGGTTTCCATCGGTCAGCCCCCTCGTCGGTTGCACCGATGCTTGCATGAAAAGGGGGCGGAGCGGATCAAGGCGTTTGTAGCACAAGCGACTTGATCCTCTCCGTCCCCTCATCAGCGCCTGCGCTGCACCAGTGCCGAGGCGGCGTCCAGCACTGCCCGGGTCAGCAGCGCCATCGTCTGCACGTCGCCTTTCCAGTGCTGCCAGTACAGCGGCACGTCTTCCCACGCGCGCTGCCGCACGTAGACCAGGCGCCCGGCGTCCAGATGGCGCTTGACCAGCGGCAGCGGGTTCATCGTCCAGCCCAGCCCGCCCAGATTGGCCTGCACGAAGGCGCGGGTGGAAGGAATCCACCACGTCGGCGCGGTGCTGGGCAGGTCGGCGCCGGCCATGCGCCGGGCAAAGCGCGACTGCATGTCGTCCTTGCGGTTGAACACCAGCACCGGTGCCTGCGCCAGCGCCTGTGCGGTCACGCCCTTGGCAAAGTGCTGCTCGCGGAACTCCGGCGTACAGGTGGCGGCGTAGCGGATGCTGCCCAGCGCGTGGATCTGGCAACCCTGCACCGGCTCGTCCAGGGTGGTCACTGCCCCCAGCACGGTGCCCTGGCGCAGCAGTTCGACAGTGTGGTCCTGGTCCTCCACCCGCAGGTCCAGGGTGGTGYCGGTGCCCTGCGCGAACTGCTGGGCGGCTTGTGGGAACCAGGTCTCCAGGCTGTCGTGGTTCACCGCTACGGGGATGCTGGCCTGCGGCAGGTCCTCGTCGGCCAGGCCCATCCGGTGCAGCGCGTCGTGCTCCAGCAGGGCGGTCTGCTCGGCCAGCTGCACCAGCAACTGGCCCTCGACAGTCGCGGTCGCAGGCGTGCCGCGCTTGACCAGCAGGCGGCCGATGCGGTCTTCCAGTGCCTTGACCCGCTGCGAGATGGCCGAGGGGGTGACGTTGAGCGACTGCGCGGCACGGTCGAAGCTGCCTTCGCGGATCACCGCAGCCAGGGCCCGCAGCTGGGCATGGTCGATGCGCATGGCGATTAAGCTCCGCTAATGTTGGTTTAGTAAGTTTAGCTCGTCTTTTCTATGTTGCGGCGCGACAATGGCGCCCGTTCCGGTGCTGTCCGCCTTCGCGAGGCACCGCTCCCCCCAAGCAAGACAAGGTAGTGAATCCCATGTTCTCGGTCATCTCCGCCAGCACCGGCCTTGGTGCCTGGTTCAGTGGTGCGGCTACCGGCATCGGCCTGTTTGCCGTGGTCGGCGCCCAGAGCGCCTTCATCCTGCGCCAGGGCATCCTGCGCAAGCACATCGTGCCGGTGGTCGCCACCTGCGCGGCCATCGATGCAATCTTCATCTTCGCCAGCGTGGCCGGCCTGCGCACGCTCACCACCGCGCTGCCGTGGCTGACCACCGCCGTCCTCTGGACCGGTGTGGCCTTCCTGGCCTGGTATGCGATGAAGTCGGCACGCCGTGCGATCGCCGGTGGCGGTGGCATGGGCGAAGCCGACAGCGATGACGGCAGCCGTCGTGCGGTGCTGATGGCGGCAGTCGGCTTCTCGCTGATCAATCCGCACTTCTGGCTGGACATGATGGTGATCGGCTCCATCGCCGAGAACTTCGGCAATGCGCGCATGGCCTTCGCGGCCGGCGTGGTCACCGCCAGCTGCCTGTGGCTGACCGCGCAGGGCCTGGGCGCGCGCCTGCTTGCGCCGCTGTTCACCAAGCCCAGCACCTGGCGCGTGCTGGACGGCACCATCGCGGTGATCCTCAGCATCCTGGCCCTCACTCTGGCGGTGCGCGGGGTCCATTGACCCGGCGCACGCCCCCCGAACCCACGTCCTTACTCTCTCTCCAAGGTAGTGGCAACGACGGCACCGGCAACGGTGCCGTCGTTTTTTCTGCCCACTGGCGGCGCGGCCGCTTGCCTGCCTAGAATCGAGACTGCGGGCAGGGGCCCGTTCTCAGGGGGAAGGATGCGCAGGATTGTGCTTGCCGCGCTGCTGTGCGCGGTGGTGGGCGGGACGTCGGCGGGTACCGGCGGGGTGGACCTGGACCGCTACCTGCGGCAGGAAGCATTCGCCGACATCAAGATTTCGCCGGGTGGCGAGTACGTGGCTGCCACGGTTCCGATCGAGGCGGGTACGGCGCTGGCGATCTACCGGATCGCCGACATGAAGATGGTCGGCACCTTCCGCCCACCCCGCAACAACCACGCCCATACCTTCGACTGGGTAAGCAATGAACGCCTGCTGGTGGGCATGGCGCAGAAGCTGGGTGTGCTGGATCGACCAGCGCCCACCGGCGAGCTGTTCGGCATCAACGCCAACGGCAAGGGGGGAGAACTGCTGGTCGGCTACCGCACCGCTGAAACCGGACTGGGCACCAACATCAAGGTCAAGCCTGCGGGAATGGTGGCGGCTTTCCTCACCGATGAGTTGAAGGACGACGATCGCAACGTGCTGGTGGCGGTCACTCCGTTCACCGACAACGCGGCCACCCAGATCGAACGCATGGACGTGAGCACCGGTCGCCGCAACGCGGTCGCGCGCGCGCCGATCGCGCAGGCCGCCTTCACTACCGACGCCCGGGGCGAAGTGCGCTTCGCTTACGGCGTCGGACCTGACCAGAAAAAGAAGCTGTATTACCGCGCCGGTGCCAGCAGCGAATGGATACTGCTGCACGATGAGGCCTTGAACCCGCGCAACGAAGCGGCCATCGGCTTCTCGGCCGACGGCCGCCTGGCCTATCTGCAGGTGGAGCAGGCCGAAGGCCCCGACGTGATCGTCAGCTGGGACCCGCAGAACAACGAGCGGCGAACGGTTCTGCGTGATGAGATCGCCGACCCTGCACGCATCATCCACCGCCCCGGTACGCAGGTGCCGGTGGGCGCGCTGTTCATGGGCACTACCCCACGCACACGCTTCTTCGATGAGACCTCGGAGGATGCCCGGCTTTATCGCAGCCTGGAAACCGCGCTGGGTGCTCCGGTATACATCACCTCCAGCACCCGCAACGGCAGCACTGTCCTGGTGGAATCCTGGTCGGGCCGCAATCCGGGTGATTTCTACCTGTATGACACGCTGGGCAAGCGCGCCCGGCACCTGATCAGCCGCAGCGACTGGATCGACCCGGCGCAGAGTGCCGACGTACGCGCCATCACCTTGCAGGCCCGCGACGGCCGCCCCCTGCATGGGTTCCTTACCGTGCCACCGGGGGTGCCGATGCGCGCGCTACCGATGGTGGTGGTGCCGCATGGCGGTCCGATCGGGGTCCTGGACGATGGCACGTACTCCACCGAGACGCAGATGCTGGCGGCCGCCGGCTATGCCGTGCTGCAGGTGAATTTCCGTGGCTCGGCCGGTTACGGGCGCGCACATGCGCAGGCTGCGCGCAAACAGTGGGGCGCGGCGATGCAGGATGATGTGACCGATGCCACGCGCTGGGCCATCGAGCAGGGAATTGCCGACCGTGAACGCATCTGCATCTATGGGGCCAGCTACGGCGCCTATGCGGCGCTGATGGGGACGGTGCGAGAGCCGGGTCTTTACCGTTGTGCGGCAGGTTACGTTGGCATCTACGACCTGCCCTTGATGTATGCGCGCGGGGATATCCAGAGTGACGAATCCGGGTTGATCTACCTGCGCGAGTGGCTGGGACGGCCCAAGGATCTTGTCGAACGCTCGCCGGTCAACCTGGCCGCGCAGGTTGGCGTGCCGGTGCTGCTGGCCGCCGGCCGCGAAGACCAGYGCGCACCGGTGGTGCATACCGAGCGGATGGAGGCGGCATTGAAGCAGGCCGGAACGCCTGTGCAGGCCCTGTACTACAAGAACGAAGGGCATGGGCTGTACAACCTGGCCAACCAGCGCGACTACTACGGCCACCTGCTGGCGTTCCTGTCGCGCAGCCTGGGCGGAGCAACGGCGCAGGTGACGGCCGCTGGCAATGCGGAGAAGGCGCCCTGAGTCCGGCGATGGCGGCCTCGCCACTGGCGGAGCCATCGCGGGCCTGCCTAGAATCGGCGAATCTGGACAGGGTGTCCGGGCAGGGAGGGGGAAGGATGCGAAGGACTGTACTTGCCGCGCTGTTGTGCGCGGTGGTGGGCGGGACGTCGGCGGGTACCGGCGGGGTGGACCTGGAGAAGTACCTGAAACCGGAGTCGTTTTCGAACGTCAAGCTCTCGCCCGGCGGCGACTACGTTGCCGGCACCGTACCGCTGGACGATTCCACCGCGCTGGTCATCCTGCGCACGTCCGACCGCAAGCCTGCCGGCGTGTTCCGCCCGCAGGACAAGAACCACGCCAACACCTTTGAATGGGTGAGCAACGAGCGCCTGCTGGTCGGCCTGGCCGAGAAGCTCGGAGTACTCGATACGCCGCAGCCCACCGGTGAACTGTACGGGGTCAACGTCGATGGCAAGGGCGGGGAACTGCTGGTCGGCTACCGCGTGCAGGGGCGCGGGTTGGGTACGCGCATCCAGCCGAAGAAGGTGGAGGACGTCGCGGCCTTCCTCACCGACGAACTGGCGGGCGACGACCGCAATGTGCTGATCGCGGTATGGCCCTTCGCCGAGGACCCCTACACCCGGGTCGAGCGGCTTGATGTGGTCAGTGGACGTCGCGTGCGCGTTTCCGGTTCACCCGTGCAGCGTGCCGATTTCACTACCGATCATCAGGGTGAAGTGCGCTTCGCCCACGGCGCAGCGTCGGACAACGTCAACAAGCTCTACTACCGCGCCGGGACCAATGCGCAGTGGTCGCTGGTCAATGACGAGTCGCTGAGCCACCGGATAGAAACCGCAATCGGCTTCTCCGAAGATGGCGCGCTGGCCTATCTGCAGGTCGAGCAGCCCACCGGGCCCGATGCCATCGTCAGCTGGAACCCACAGACCGGCCAACGGCGCGAGGTGCTGCGCGATGGCGTGGTCGACCCCTACGCGATCATCTTCCGCCCGGGCACCCGCGTGCCGGTGGGCGCGCTGTTTGCCGGCGATGCACCGCGCACGCGCTTCTTCGATGAGAAGGGCGCCGATGCCCGTCAGTACCGCAGCCTTGAAGCGGCGTTCGGTGGCCCGGTGTTCATCACCTCCAGTACCCGTGATGGCGGCAAGGTGGTGGTGCAGACGTGGTCGGGCAGCAATCCCGGGGATTTCTACCTGTTCGACACCCGCGCAAAGGCCGCCGAGCATCTGCTCAGCCGCAGCGAATGGATCGACCCGAAACTGGCCGCCACCGTGCGTCCGTTCTCGCTGAAGGCGCGCGACGGACTGCCGCTGCACGGCTTCCTGACCCTGCCGCCGGGCAGCGAAGGGCGCAATCTGCCGTTGGTCGTGCTGCCGCACGGTGGCCCCATCGGCGTATTCGATGAGGGCAGCTACAGCAACGAGCCGCAGATGCTGGCGGCGGCAGGGTATGCCGTGTTGCAGGTCAACTTCCGTGGTTCGGCCAACTATGGCCGCGCGTTCACCCAGGCGGGTGCGAAGCAGTGGGGCGCGGCCATGCAGGACGATGTGACCGACGCCACCCGCTGGGCCATCGCAGAGGGCATCGCCGACAGCAACCGCATCTGCATCTATGGGGCCAGCTACGGTGCGTATGCCGCGATGATGGGGCCGATCCGCGAACCCGGGCTGTACCAGTGCGCGGCCGGCTACGTCGGTGTGTACGACCTGCCGCTGATGTTCAGTGGTGAGGCACAGTTGAGCGATTCGGCCATGGCCTGGCAGCGCGAATGGGTAGGCGATCCGAAGACTCTGGGAGCCCATTCGCCGGTGAACCTGGCCGCGCAGCTGAAAGTGCCGGTGTTCCTGGCCGCTGGTGGCGAAGACACGCGTGCGCCGATCAAGCACACCGAGCGCATGGAAGCAGYGCTGAAGGCGGCCGGCTCACYGGTGGAGAGCCTGTACTACCGCACCGAAGGGCACGGTTTCCACCGGCCTGAGCACCAGCGCGAGTACTACAGCAGGCTGCTGGCCTTCCTGTCACGCAGCCTGGGCGGCAGCACCGCCAGCACCAGCGCGACCGCAGGCGCCGACAAGGCGCCGTAAGGCAGGCGCGCTGCGGACCCGGTGCCGGGCAGGGGGATGCCCGGCTTCAAGGAGAACGTCATGAAGCATGCAACGGTGCTGGCTGCATTGATGGCCATCTGCGGCGTGGGTGGGGCGGAGGCTGCGGAGGTTTCGCTGGACGGCTACGTGCGCCGCGCGGAGTTCAATGACATCCAGCTCTCGCCCACCGGCGAGTACCTGGCCATGACCTTGCCACTGGACGGCGCAACTGCCGTGGCGGTGCTGCGTACCGACACGATGGAACTGGTCGGCAATTTCCGGCCGCCACGCAACAATCATGCAGCCGAGGTCGACTGGGTGAGTGACACCCGCCTGCTCATCGGCCTGGCCGAGAAATGGGGGCCACTGGACCAGCCACGGCCGACCGGCGAACTGTATGCCATCGATGCCAATGGCAAGCGCGGTGATCTGCTGGTCGGTTACCGTGCGCGCCCGGACGAGCCCGGCTTCGTGACCGGACGGGTGGCCGAGCAGGTCGCTGCATTCCTGGCCGATCCGCTGGCTGCCGACGAGCGCAACGTGTTGATCTCGCTGTGGCCATTTGCCAACGACACCAATACGCGGTTGGAACGGATGGATGTCATCACCGGGCGCCGCGTCCTGGTCTCGCGCTCGCCGGTGCAGCGCGCAACGTTCACCACCGACAATCAAGGTGAACTGCGCTTCGCCCACGGTGCCGCCGCCGACAACGTCAACAAGCTCTACTATCGCCAGGACCGCGATCAGTGGACCCTGGTCAACGACGAAGGCAGCAGCCATCGCATCGAACGCCCGATCGGCTTCTCCGCCGATAACCGGCTGGCCTACCTGGTGGTGGAGCAGGCCCGTGGCCCCGATACGGTGGTCAGCTGGGACCCGGTCAGCGGCGAACGACGTACGCTGCTGCAGGACGACACCGTCGACCCCACTCGCGTGGTCTACCAGCCCGGCACGCGCGTGCCGGTGGGTATCCAGTTCGTCGGCGCCGTCACGCGCACCGCCTTCTTCGATGAGCAGTCGCCGACCGCCAGCACCCAGCGCAGGCTTGAAAAGGCGTTTCCCGGGCAGGTCGTGAGCCTGCTCACCGGCACCCGCGACAACGCGCGCCTGCTGGTGAAGGTGAGCTCTGCGACCAATCCCGGCGACTATTTCCTGTACACCACCGCCACCCGCAACGCCGCGTTCCTCACCAGCCGCCATCGCTGGTTTGATCGTGACGGCGGTGCCAGCGTTCGCCCGGTCACCCTGGCTGCACGGGACGGCCTGCCGCTGCATGGCTTCCTGACCCTGCCCAGGGGCAGTGATGGCCACAACCTGCCGATGGTGGTGGTCCCGCATGGTGGCCCGATCGGCGTGTTCGATGACGGTGGTTTCGAGCGCGAGAACCAGTTGCTGGCCGACGCCGGCTACGCGGTGCTGCAGGTCAACTTCCGCGGCTCGGGCAACTACGGCCGTGCACATACCCAGGCCGCTGCCCGGCAATGGGGCCGCGCGATGCAGGACGATGTGACCGACGCCACCCGCTGGGCGATCAGCCAAGGCATCGCCGACAGCGCACGCATCTGCATCTACGGTGCCAGCTACGGTGCGTACTCGGCCATGATGGGCGCTGTGCGCGAGCCGGGGCTGTACCGCTGCGCGGCAGGCTATGTGGGGGTGTACGACCTGCCGTTGATGTTCAAACGCGGCGATATCCAGGATCGCGCCTCCGGCGTGACCTATCTGCAGGAGTGGCTGGGTGATCCGGCCACGCTGGCGGCGGTGTCGCCGGTGAATCTTGCGGCGAGCATCAAGGTGCCCGTGCTGCTGGCCGCTGGTCGCGAAGATCTGCGTGCCCCGGTGCAGCACACCGAACGCATGGAAGCGGCATTGAAGCAGGCCGGCGTGCCCGTGGAAGCGCTGTATTACCCGCGCGAGGGCCATGGCCTGTACGCCGAGGCCAATCAGCGCGACTACTACAGCCGATTGCTTGCCTTCCTGTCACGCAGCCTTGGCGGTAGCACGGCTGCCGCCGCGACGTCTTCCGACAAGGGCAAGGCGCCCTGAAACAGACGCGGCGGCGACCGAAGTGGTGGCCGCCGCGGCATCCTGCCGCCGGGCGTTATTTCACCCCATGCATCATCCGCTTCAACAGCGGCGCAGCGATGAAGGCCAGCAACGCGCAGCCCAGGCCGATCCACATCAGCAGCCAGAACAGGTGCGCATAGGCACCGGCCGCCGCGGCCATGTCCAGCGTTTCGCCTTCGGGCACGTCGATCGCCGCCAGCTTGCCGAACAGCGCGGCCAGTGTTTCGGAGAAGGCCGTCGCCAGGAACCAGGTGCCCATCATCAGGCTCATCACCCGTGGCACCGCCAGCTGGGTGACCGCCGACAGGCCGACCGGCGACAGGCACATCTCGCCGCTGGCCAGCAGGAAGTAGGCCAGCACCAGCCACCAGACGCTGGCCATCTCGCCGGTGGCACCAACGTGCTGCGCGGCCAGCGCCAGCGGTACGAACGACAACGCACCGATCACCAGGCCCCAGGCCGACTTCACCGGCTTGCCCGGTTCCCAGCCACGGCGGTCCATCCAGGTCCACAACGCGGCGAAGGCCGGCGCCAGCAGCACCAGGAACAGACCGCCGAGGTAGGTCAGCGAACCGGCGGTCTGCGGGATCACCAGGCAGTCGCGCACCAGCAGCACCAGCATCAGCGCGACGATGGCGATGAAGAACGTGCGCGGCGCGGACGAGCCGGGGCGACGCTCGGACAGGCGCGCGCTGACCACGAAGCCCAGCGGTGCCAGCAGCAGCGAGAGGATCGACCACGGAAGCGGTGAGCCTTCGCGGATCACCAACGCCGGCACGATGTCCTTGGTCAGCAGGCGGTCGGTGAAGGTCACCCACGAACCATACGACTGCTCGTACATCGTGAAGAACACCAGCGCCATGAAGATCAGCACCATCAGCGCGACCATCTGCTGGCGCTGCACCGGCGTGCACTGGGTGCCGGTGAACCACGCGAACCAGACCAGCACGCCGCCCAACACCACCAGCATCAGCATCAGTGCCAGGCTGATTTCACCGCCAAGCGCGAAGGCACCGTTGCCGGCCGCCCACATCAGCCAGGCCACCGGCAGCACGCCGATCACCGCGCACAGGTAGATCAGCCATTCGCGCGGCAGGCCCAGCACCTTCTGCTTCAAGGTCGCCGGTTGCGGCGGCTCGGCGTGGCCCTGCAGGTATTTCTGGCCCCACAGGAACATCGCCAGGCCGGCCAGCATGCCGATGCCGGCCGCACCGAAGCCGTACTTCCAACCGTAGACCTCGCCCAGGAAACCGCACACCAGCGAAGAGAACAGGGCGCCCAGGTTGATGCCGGCATAGAACAGCGAGAAGCCCGAATCGCGGCGCGGATCGTCCTGCGGATAGAGCTTGCCGACGATGGTGGAGATGTTCGGCTTGAGGAAGCCGACGCCCATGATGATCAGCGCCAGCGACAGGTAGGTCACGGCCAATGCCGAGGTGTCGCGCACTACTTCGCCATTGACCCGGTATGCGGCGTGGCCCTCGAAGGCCATGCCGAGGTGGCCGAGCACCAGCAGGATGCCGCCGAACAGCACCGCCCGGCGCATGCCCAGCCAGCGGTCGGCCAACATGCCGCCGAACACCGGGATGCAGTACACCAGCCCGCCGTAGGCGCCGAGCAGGTCCAGCCCGGCCTTGTCGCCGAACAGGTGGTACTTGGTGAGGTACAGCAGCAGCAGCGCCTTCATGCCGTAGAAGGAGAAGCGCTCCCACATTTCGGTGAAGAAGCAGACGTAGACGCCCTTGGGATGGCCCAGGAAGTCGTCGGAAGCGATAGCAGTGGAATTCATCGCGGAATTATAGGCGTGCGCTGCAGGCCGCGCCGGGCAGCACCGGGCCATGCCCGGCGGTCCTGCGCAACGCCGGGCATGGCCCGGCGCTACCGTTCACAGGTACCGCAGCCAGGCCAGGTCGCGTCGGCGCGCCTTGAACCGCGCGAACGCCCGCGTCGGCGGGTACAGCACCACCGCCAATGCACAGGCCACCAGCAGCAGGCCGGCCACCGAGTCCAGTGCATACAGGCAACCGTGGGTCGGGCCCCAGGTCTTCAGGGCCGCCAGGTACAGCAGCTTCAGCACGTACAGGTGCAGCAGATGGAAGAACATCGGCGCTGCGCCGATATCGGCCAGCGGCTGCAGCGCACGCGCCAGCGGCGGCCACTCGTACAGCCGCAACAGCAGCAGGCCCACGCCCAGGGTCAGCAGCAGGAACTGCAGCGAGGGCGGGTACTTGGTGATGTTGAACACGCTCATCCACGTGCGCAGCGTGGTCTGCTGGTACTGCCACGGCGTGTCGCCATAGCCGTTGGCGAAGCGCAGCAGGGCGAAGGCGGCCAGTGCGCCCAGCACGGACCACAGCAGCCGCTGCCGGCGCTGCTGCGGGTCGCTGCCGGCAGCGAACCACGGCGCCATCAGGTAGCCCAGCGCGATCACCCCGATCCACGGCAGCACGGGATAGGAGGTACGCAGGCTCAACGGCCCAGCCTCGATCCAGTCGCGCTGGTGCAGCACCTTCCACAGCACCGCCAGGGCGCCGTCGCCCTGCACCCGTACGCCGTCCAGCAGGTTGTGGCCGACCACCAGCGTCACCGCCAGAACGGCCAGCAGCGGCCGCGGCAGCCACAGCAGGCCGGCCAGCGCGATCATGCTCAGGCCGATCGCCCATATCACCTGCAGGTACACCGTCTCCGGCGGCCACTGGAAGGTCCAGGCRACGTTGACCAGGGTCAGTTCCAGCACCACCAGGAACAGGCCGCGCTTGAGCAGGAAAGCCGCAATGGCACGGCGCGGATCGGCATGGCGCTGGCCGTACAGCCAGGCCGACAGGCCGGTCAGCAGCACGAACACCGGCGCGCACAGGTGGGCCAGCAGGCGGCAGGCGAACAGGGCAGGGGACACGGTTGCCGCGTCCATCGGATCGCTGACCTGATGCTGCAGGAAGAACGTCTCGCGCACGTGGTCGAGCAGCATCAGCAGCATCACGGTGCCGCGCAGCTGGTCGATGGAGGCCAGCCGGGAGGAGGGGAAGGAGGACATGCGGTGGGTGGGTACAGGTCAACCGAAAGTTATAACATATCGTTTACAAGGTGCCCACTCGGGCTTTGCCGCATTAGTTGGCTGGGGGTGCCGCTGCGGGCCCGTGCCTGTTCCAGCTGCAACCCTCATCCTTTGGCACGCTGGACTTGCTGCCCCCTGAACGCTAGCGTGACAGGGATTTTTTGCCAGCAGGGGCTTTCATGAACCATGACGCTGCGCCCAAGCAGCTCACTTTCCGCGCGGTGGTCCTGGCCATCGTGCTGGCGGTGGTGCTGTCGGCCGCAAACGCCTACCTCGGTCTGTTCGCAGGCCTGACCATCGCCACCGCGATTCCCGCCGCGGTCATTTCCATGGGCGTGCTGCGCCTGCTGGGGGGCGGTTCGATACTTGAGAACAACATCGTGCAGACCGGCGCTTCGGCCGGTTCGTCGATCGCCGCCGGTGTGATCTTCACCATCCCCGCGCTGGTGATCATGGGCTACTGGCCGGACTTCAAGTACTGGTGGGTGCTGGGCATCGCCGGTCTCGGTGGCCTGCTGGGCGTGCTGTTCTCGGTGCCGCTGCGCCGTTCGATGATCGTCGAAGATCCGCTTCCGTTCCCGGAAGGCAAGGCTGCGGCCGAAGTGCTCAAGGCCGGTGAGAACCCCGGCCCGGGCCTGAAGATCCTCGGCCTGTCGGCGGTGATCGGTGCGTTCGTGAAGCTGGCCGCGGAAAGCGGCATGCGCCTGATCCCAGACGCCTGGGCCACCTCGGCCTATGTCGGCAGCTCCAAGGTCACCGCCTTCATCGGCACCAACCTGTCGCCCGCACTGCTGGGCGTGGGCTACATCGTCGGCCTCAACGTCGGCATCGTGGTGGTGTCCGGCTCGATCCTGACCTGGCACATCGCCATCCCGATCTACCAGGCGTTCTTCATGAACACCGATCCGGCGCTGGCCGCCTCGATCGCCACCGCCTCGTCCACCGAAGCGGCGTTCGCCATCTGGGGTGCGAAGATGCGCTACCTCGGTGTCGGCGCGATGCTGATCGGCGGCATCTGGACCCTGATCTCGCTGCGCAAGTCGCTGCTCAACGGCGTCAAGAGTGGCTTTGCGGCCGCGCGCAAGAGCGGTGGCCCGGTGCTGGCGCACACCGAGCGCGACCTGCCGATGAAGTGGATGCTGGTGGCGCTGGTGGTGTTCACCCTGCCGCTGCTGGCGCTGTACCAAGCCATCGTCGGCCAGTGGCACGTGTCGATCCCGATGACCCTCATCATGATCGTCGCCGGCTTCCTGTTCGTTTCGGTGTCGGCCTACCTGGCCGGCCTGATCGGTTCGTCCAACAACCCGGTCTCGGGCATCACCATCTCCACCATCCTGTTCGCTTCGGCGGTGCTGGTGCTGCTGCTGGGCAAGGATGGCCTGCAGCCGGTCGGTGCCTTCGGTGCGCCGCTGGGTGCGGTGGCCGCGATCATGATCGGCGCGGTGGTGTGCTGTGCCGCCGCCGTCGGTGGCGACAACCTGCAGGACCTCAAGGCCGGCTACATCGTCGGCGCCACCCCGTGGAAGCAGCAGCTGATGCTGGGCATCGGCGCGTTCTCGTGCGCGCTGATCATGGCCCCGGTGCTGAACCTGCTGGCCACCGCCTACGGCATCGGCGTCAAGTCCGAGCTGCACCCGAATGCGCTGGCCGCACCGCAGGCCAACCTGATGGCGTCGGTGGCCAAGGGCCTGTTCGGTGGCGAGCTGCCGTGGACCTTCATCGGCATCGGTGCCGTGGTCGGTGCCGCCATCATCGCGTTCGACAGCTGGCTGAAGTCGCGCAACTCGCGTTTCCGCGTGCCGGTGCTGGCCGCGGCGATCGGCATCTACCTGCCGCTGGAACTGATGGTGCCGATCTTCCTCGGTGGCCTGATCTCCTATCTGGTCGAACGCTTCCACAAGGTGCGCGCCGATGACGAAGAGGGCCGCGACCGCGTGCACAAGCCGGGCGTGCTGTTCGCTGCCGGCCTGATCACCGGTGAGGCGCTGATGGGTATCGCCATCGCCGTGCCGATCGTGGTCAGCAGCCGTGCCGACGTGCTGGCCGTGCCGTTCCACCTGCCGGCCGCGCAGTGGATCGGCCTGGCCGTGCTGTTCCTGGTCGGCTGGCTGATCTACCGCACCGGCAAGCGCGCCGTGGCGTAAGGGATGGGGGAGTGC
>NZ_JBFTOJ010000082.1:0-17512 GCF_056397905.1 Stenotrophomonas sp. 05L414_2 | reverse complement strand
GTGCCAGTGCCTTGGCGGTGCTCTGCACTGGCACAGTGGTTTGGCGATCTGGCGTTGATCCGCCGTCTGCCGTGGCCGTTGTTCAAGCGCGTGCCGGATATCGGTGGCGAAGTGGCGCGCTCGCTGGGCCACTTCTTCGAACAGGAAGGCAACCAGCAGGCCATCGACGCGCTGCTGCAGGTGGGGCAGGTGCGCATCAGCGACGTGCACCCGCCAAGTGCAAAGCTGCGCGAGGGGCTGGACCTTGCCCAGCTGCTGGTCGAAGCGGAGATTCCCGGCATTACCCGCCTGCGCGCGGAGAAGCTGGTGGCCGCACTGCCCAGCGCGCAGGCGGTGCTGGACGCCGAGCACGGCCAGTTCGTCAACGCCGGTCTGCCCGATGACACCGCGCGCGGCGTCGCTGACTGGCTGGACAGCGAGGGCCATGGCGCGATGTTGCTGGCCGCCGAAGTGGAGATGAAGCACATCCTGGCCAGTGCGCCGGCCCTGGCCGAAGTGGTTGCCGGTCCGCTGGACGGGCAGACGGTGGTGCTTACCGGCACGCTGGCCCAGCTCAATCGCGATACCGCCAAGGAGCGCCTGGAGGCGCTGRGCGCAAAGGTGTCGGGCAGCGTGTCGAAGAAGACCAGTTTCGTGGTGGCAGGCACCGAGGCAGGTTCAAAGCTGGACAAGGCGCAATCGCTGGGCGTTCCGGTGTGGGACGAAGAGCGCCTGCTGGCCTACCTGGCCGAACACGAGTGATGAACCGGTCGGGTGCGCAGGCACCCGGTACGCAACCGCAAAGGAACACTGATGCAGACCGCTCCGCTGGATTTCCGCCTGGCCACCCGTGCCGACGAGGAACTGCTGATCGCGCTGATGCGCGATTTCTACGCCGAAGACAAGATCGAATTCGACGATGCGCGCGTGCGCCGTGGTGTCGATGCGCTGCTGGCCGATCCGCGCAACGGGGAAGTGCTGCTGTGGCTGGACGAGGCCGCGGCCGTCGTTGGCTATGCGGTCATCGCGATGGGCTTCAGCCTGGAGCAGGGCGGCCATTTCATGCTGCTCGACGAGCTCTACCTCAGCCATCGGGCACGTGGCCGTGGCCGTGGCAAGCGGGCACTGGCCATCTGCGAACAACGCGCGCGCGGGCGCGGGGTCAGCCGGCTGCGGCTGGAGGTGAACCATCACAACGAGCTGGCGCGCCGCCTGTACCTGGCCAGTGGCTACATCGATGACACGCGCGATCTTCTGACCCTGCCGCTGGACCATCCGCGCCCGGAGGGCATCCTGTGAGCGAGGCACTGCTGCGCAGCCTGCAACAGCGTGCCGGCCTCAATGCGCTGGTGCGACGCTTCTTTGCCGAGCGTGGCGTGCTGGAAGTGGAAACGCCGATCCTTTCCGTGGCCGGCAACACCGAGCCGAACATCGACAGCTTCCACACCGATTTCAGCGGCCACGTCGATGCGGGCGGACGCCGCCGCTGGYTGCGCACSTCGCCGGAGTWCCCGCTCAAGCGCCTGCTCGCYGCCGGCGTGGGCGACTGCTAYGARCTSGGSCGGGTGTTCCGCAATGGCGAAGCCGGTGGCCGCCACAATCCCGAGTTCACCATGCTGGAGTGGTATCGGGTTGGCTGGGACCACCATCGGTTGCTGCAGGAAACCGCGGAACTGGTGGGGCAGGCGTTGGCGCTGGTTGGCCGCAGCGCGACGCTGCGCGTGCTGAGCTATCGCGAACTGTTCCAGCAACAGGCCGGCGTGGACCCGTTCGATGCCGATGAGGGCCAACTGCGCGCCGCGCTGGGCGAGGTGCACATCGATCCGGTAGGCCTGACCCGCGATGATTGGCTGGATCTGTTGATGACCCACCGTATCCAACCGCACTTCGATGACACGGTCATGACCGTGGTCCACGACTGGCCCGCCAGCCAGGCGGCACTGGCGCGCATCCGCCCCGGCACACCGCCGCTGGCCGAGCGTTTCGAGCTGTACCTGGGCGCGGTGGAACTGGCCAATGGCTATAACGAACTGAACGATGCGGCTGAACAGCGCGCGCGTTTCCAGCATGACCTGCAGCGTCGCCATGCACGGGGGCAGGTACAGCCCGCGCTGGATGAAGCGTTGTTGCATGCACTGCCTGCAATGCCCGCCTGTGCCGGTGTTGCCGTTGGCATTGATCGCCTGCTGATGGCGATGCACCGCACACCGCGCATCGCCGACGTGCTTGCATTCGATTTCGCGCACGCATGAGCCGATCTCCCCTGCACCTGGCAGGCTGAACGAAAACACGCGTCTGCGCGCTTGATTCAGCAAGCACGATGATGCTCTTATCACAGCCGATACCGCACACTTGCGTCGTGGTTCATCCATTCATGGGGAAGGCTTTGGTCAAGTGGTTTGCGGTCGTAGCGGCACCGATGTACTCCGTGGCGATATGGGGTGGCCTGCTTCCGTCGACCGCATCGGCGCAGTCGCTTGGCTATGACAGCGAAGTGGTGACCTGCGAATCCCGCGACATGGGTTGGGTGCATTGCGACATCGATGTCAGCAACGGCGTCGACCTGATCCGCCAGTTGTCCAGCAACAGCTGCATCCGTGGCAGCGAGTGGGGCACCGACCGCAGTGGCGTGTGGGTGACCCTGGGCTGCCGCGCGGAATTTCGTGCGCGCCCGGCAGAGAATGCTGCAGCGCCGCCGACCGAGGGGCGCAAGCGCCTGGTGCGGCGGGTAGTGCGTTGTGAGTCCAATGGTCGCCCGCAGAGCTGCCCGGTACGCCTGGACGGTGCGCCGGTACGGTTGCTGCGGCAGCTGTCGGTGCTTCCGTGCCGGGAAGGGCAGGGCTGGGGCTACAAGCGCAATGAGGTGTGGACCACCCGCGGTTGCCAGGGTGATTTCGAGGTGGCCGACGAGCAGGGCCGTTTCGTCGACATGCCGCGCCGGCTGACCTGCGAATCCAAGTCCAAGAAGCGCCGCTTCTGTGGCGCCAGCATCTCCACCAGCGCCACCCTCTCCAACCAGCTTTCCAGCACCCCGTGCGAGGAAGGCAGCACCTGGGGCTGGAACCGCAACGGCATCTGGGTCGATGGCGGCTGCCGCGCCGAATTCTCGGTGAACTGACCCCGGACAGGGGCCATCCGTGCGTGGCGTGGCCCTACAATAGGGCCATGAATACCGCCACCGACCTCGACTACGCCCGCTACGACCACATCCGCCCGATCCTGTGGACCGGCGATGCCCTGCAACTGCTCGACCAGCGCAAGCTGCCGTTCGTGGTCGAGCATGTGGCCTGCCATGACAGCGATGAGGTGGCTGCCGCCATCCACGCCCTGACCGTGCGCGGTGCGCCGGCCATCGGCATCGCCGCCGCCTGGGGTGTGGTGCTGGCCGCACGTGATGTGCAGGCGGCCGATGGCGCGCATGCCCTGCAGCAGCTGGAACCGGCGCTGCAGCGGCTGAATGCCTCTCGCCCGACCGCGGTGAACCTGGCCTGGGCGCTGGCACGCATGCGACGTTGCCTTAGCGCTGCCGGTGCCGACTGGAAGGCGCTGCTGGAGGCTGAAGCGCAAGCGATCGCCGAAGAAGACCTGGCCGCGAACCGCCACATGGGCGCACTCGGTGCCGGCCTGATCGAGGCCGGCAGCGGCGTGTTGACCCATTGCAATACCGGCTCGCTGGCCACCGCCGGCTTCGGTACGGCGCTGGGCGTGATCCGCGCCGGCATGGCCCAGGACCGCATCGCCCGTGTGTTCGCAGGTGAGACCCGGCCGTGGTTGCAGGGTGCGCGCCTGACCGTGTGGGAGCTGCAGCAGGACGGCATCGACGCGACGCTGATCGCCGACTCGGCCGCCTCGCACCTGATGAAGACCGGTGCGGTGCAGTGGGTGATCGTGGGCGCTGACCGCATCTGCGCCAATGGCGATACGGCCAACAAGATCGGCACCTACCAGCTGGCCATCGCGGCCCGCCACCACGGGGTGAAGTTCATGGTCGTGGCGCCGTCCTCGACGGTGGACATGGATACCGTGGACGGCAGCCAGATCGAGATCGAGCAGCGCGATCCGGGCGAACTGTACGGCGTGGGCGGCACCCGCACCGTGGCCGAGGGCATCGCCGCCTGGAACCCGGTGTTCGATGTCACCCCGGGCGAGCTGATCGATGCCATCGTGACCGAGCGGGGGGTGATCCTGAACCCGACCGCGGAGAACATGCGCGCTGCCTTCGGCGGCTGACGCGGGCAGGGGGCGGGTGCCTTTCCGCTGGAAAGGGCTCCGACCCCGGCGTCCGGTAGTGCCGGCCGCTGGCCGGCAACCCCCTAAGTTCCTGATTTGTGCCGGTAAAATCACCGTAAAGGCAGGCGGAAAACGGCCCCGTGTGGTAGAATCCAGCGGTTGAATCGAGGTTCCGGCACGACCACCCCCGGGTGGATGCGCCGGACTGGACCGCTACCAGACAACGGAACCCGAATGGCAGAAACCGCCAAGGAAATCATCCAGGTCAACCTGGAAGACGAGATGCGCAAGAGCTACCTCGATTACGCCATGAGCGTGATCGTGGGGCGCGCGCTGCCAGATGCGCGCGATGGCCTCAAGCCGGTGCATCGTCGTGTGCTGTTTGCGATGAATGAACTCAACGCGCACAGCAACAAGCCCTACTTCAAGTCGGCACGTATCGTCGGTGACGTCATCGGTAAGTACCACCCGCATGGCGACCAGTCGGTGTACGACACGCTGGTGCGATTGGCACAGCCGTTCTCGCTGCGCTACATGCTGGTCGATGGCCAGGGTAACTTCGGTTCGGTCGACGGCGACTCCGCCGCGGCGATGCGATACACCGAGGCGCGCATGTCGCGGCTCGCGCATGAGCTGATGGCGGACATCGACAAGGAAACCGTCGATTTCCAGCCCAACTACGACGAAAAGGAACTGGAGCCGACGGTCATGCCGACCCGGTTCCCGAACCTGCTGGTCAATGGTTCGGCCGGTATTGCGGTGGGCATGGCSACCAACATTCCGCCGCACAACCTCACCGAATCGATCAATGCCTGCATCGCGCTGATCGACAATCCGGAAATCGATATCGACGGCCTGATGGAGTTCATCCCGGGCCCGGATTTCCCGACTGCGGGCATCATCAACGGCACCGCCGGCATCATCGCCGGTTACCGCACCGGCCGTGGCCGCGTGCGCATTCGTGCCAAGGCGGATGTCGAAGTGGCCGACAACGGCCGCGAATCGATCATCGTCACTGAAATTCCTTACCAGGTGAACAAGGCGCGTCTGATCGAGAAGATCGCCGAGCTGGTCAAGGAAAAGAAGATCGAAGGCATCAGCGAGCTGCGCGATGAGTCCGACAAGGACGGCATGCGCATCTACATCGAAATCAAGCGCGGCGAGTCGGCCGAGGTTGTGCTCAACAACCTCTACCAGCAGACCCAGATGGAGTCGGTGTTCGGCATCAACATGGTGGCGCTGGTCGACGGCCGCCCGCAGTTGATGAACCTCAAGCAGATGCTGGAGGCCTTCGTCCGCCACCGTCGCGAAGTGGTTACCCGCCGCACCGTGTTCGAGCTGCGCAAGGCGCGCGCCCGTGCCCACGTGCTGGAAGGCCTGACCGTTGCGCTGGCCAACATCGACGAGATGATCGAACTGATCAAGACCTCGCCGAACCCCACCGAGGCACGCGAGCGCATGCTTGCGCGCCTGTGGGAACCGGGCCTGGTCGGTTCGATGCTCGGCGCCGCCGGTGCCGAAGCCTCGCGTCCCGATGACCTGCCCAAGGGCGTGGGCCTGATCGAAGGCGGCTACCAGCTGACCGAGATCCAGGCGACCCAGATCCTGGAAATGCGCCTGCACCGCCTGACCGGGCTGGAGCAGGACCGCCTGACCGAGGAATACAAGCAGCTGCTGGAAGTGATCGCCGGGCTCATCCATATCCTGGAAGATCCCGATCGCCTGCTGCAGGTGATCCGCGAAGAGCTGATCAACGTGCGGGCCGAGTTCGGTGACGAGCGCCGTACCGAGATCCGCCACAGCGAAG
Organism: Stenotrophomonas sp. 05L414_2; assembly: GCF_056397905.1. Lineage (NCBI taxonomy): Bacteria > Pseudomonadati > Pseudomonadota > Gammaproteobacteria > Lysobacterales > Lysobacteraceae > Stenotrophomonas > Stenotrophomonas sp. 05L414_2. Next base: position 11,496 of record NZ_JBFTOJ010000082.1, on the reverse strand, counting down.
AAGACCTGGACATCCTTGATCTGATCGCCCCGGAAGACGTGGTGGTCACCCTGTCGCATGCCGGTTACGTGAAGCGCCAGCCGGTCAGCGCCTATCGCGCCCAGCGTCGAGGCGGCCGTGGCCGCAGCGCGGCGTCGACCAAGGAAGAGGATTTCATCGAGCAGCTGTGGCTGGTCAACACGCACGACACGCTGCTGACCTTCACCAGTTCGGGCAAGGTGTTCTGGCTGCCGGTGTACCAGCTGCCTGAAGCCGGTTCCAATGCCCGCGGTCGCCCGATCATCAACTGGATCCCGCTGGAGCCGGGCGAACGCGTTCAGGCCGTGCTGCCGGTGCGCGAGTACGCCGATGGCCAGTTCGTGTTCTTCGCCACCAAGAACGGTACGGTCAAGAAGACCCCGCTGGGCGAGTTCGCCTTCCGTCTGGCCCGCGGCAAGATCGCGATCAACCTCGACGAGGGCGATGCGCTGGTCGGCGTCGGCCTGACCGATGGCGAGCGTGACATCCTGCTGTTCGCCTCCAACGGCAAGACCGTGCGCTTCGGTGAAGACAAGGTCCGCTCGATGGGTCGTACCGCTACCGGCGTGCGCGGCATCAGGATGCCGGCCGGCGAGGAAGTGGTCAGCCTGATCGTGGCCGAGAGTGCTGGCGGCATCGAGGACGAGAACGAGGACGACAACGGTGTCGAGGAGGCCATCGCCACGGGCGATGCGCTGATCGAAGGTGCCGACGACGCGAACCTGCGTTACATCCTCACCGCCACCGAAAACGGCTACGGCAAGCGCACCCCGCTGCCGGACTACCCGCGCAAGGGTCGTGGCACGCAGGGCGTCATCGGCATCCAGACCACCGAGCGCAATGGCAAGCTGGTTGCCGCGGTGCTGATGGGTACCGACGATGAAGTCCTGCTGATCTCCGACGGCGGCACCCTGGTGCGTACCCGTGGCTCGGAAATCAGCCGCGTCGGCCGCAACACCCAGGGCGTGACCCTGATCCGCCTGTCCAAGGACGAGAAGCTGCAGGCGGTGGAGCGCATGGATGCCTCGATCGACGAGGACGAGGACGAGGTGGCCGCCGCCGCCCCGGCCACGACCGACGGCGCACCGGCTGCTGCCAGCAGCGAGGACGCCGCGCAGGAGTGATCCTGCCGCGATGCTGAGGTACCCGACGACGCCGGCCTTGTGCCGGCGTCGTCGTGTCTGCAGTCGAAAATACGCACGCACTTCACGGTGACGGTGGCATAAGGGCGCATGCTGCCCCCGGAGATCGACGATGTCCGCCACGCCGCAGTCTGCTTCCGCGCCTCCGCCCCGCCATCCTCTGGTTACCGTGCTGGCCCTGTTGCTGATCGTGCTCGGCCTGGTCATCGGCGGCCTTGGTGCGTGGCTGCTCAGCCTCGGTGGCTCCTGGTACTACGCCATCGCCGGCTTGGGCCTGCTGGTCTGCGGCATCCTGTTGTGGGGCAATCGGCGTAGCGGTGCACTGCTGTACGCACTGGTGTTCATCGGCAGCCTGCTGTGGACCTGGTGGGAGTCGGGCAGCGATTACTGGCGCTGGGTACCGCGGCTGGGCCTGGTGACCGCCCTCGGCATCGTCCTGGCATTGCTGGCGCCGACCCTGCAGGCGCCGGTGCCCAGGCGGCTGTCGCGCAGCGTGGCCGCTGTACTGATGCTGGTCTTCGTGGCCGCCTTCGGCCTCGCGTTCACCCCGCATGGCGTGGTCGACGGGCATCAGCCGTTCCCCGAGCCGGCGGTCAGCGCCGGGCTTGATCCCACCCGTGACACCACCGGCCTGCAGCCTGCCGACCAACCGGCCGAGGGCGACTGGCCGGCATGGGGGCGCAGCAATGCGGCCACCCGCTATTCGCCGCTGCAGCAGGTCACCCCGGAAAACGTGGGAACCCTGCAACTGGCGTGGCRGTTCCGCACCGGCGACCTGCCGAAGAAGCGCTGGGGTGCGGAAACCACGCCACTGAAGATCGGTGATCGGTTGTACCTGTGCACCGCACGCAATCAGTTGATCGCCCTCGATGCCGGCAGCGGCAAGGAGCTATGGCGTTTCGATCCGAAGGTGAAGGATGCGTCGATCCCGTACACGGCCGCCTGCCGTGGCGTGTCCTATTACGAGCTGCCCAGCGCGCCGACCCTCGCCGATGCCGCACTCGCTGACGTGGCTGCCGATCTCGCGCTGCCCGCACCGCCGCCGACCCGCACCCACCGGAGCGCGGCGCCAGGGAGCCGCTCAGCCTGCAGCGCACGCATCATCGAAGGCACGCTGGACGGTCGCCTGATCGCGGTGGACGCCGACAGCGGTCGCCCCTGCGCGAATTTCGGCAACAACGGCCAGGTCGACATCACCCTGGGCATGGGCGAGGTGCCGCCGGGTTACGTATCGATCACCTCGCCGCCGGCGATCGTCCGCGGTGTCGTCGTCACCGGCCACCAGGTACTGGACGGCCAGCGCCGCGACGCGCCCTCCGGCGTCATCCAGGCCTACGACGCGATCAGCGGCAAGCTGCGCTGGGCGTGGGACATGGACCAGCCCGAGCGCAGCGGCCTGCCACCGCGCGAGCAGACCTACACACGTGGCACACCGAACATGTGGACCACCGCTACCGGCGATGAAGCACTGGGCCTGGTGTACCTGCCGATGGGCAATTCCGCAGGCGACTACTGGAGTGGCTCGCGCACCGAAAACCAGAACAGGTACGCGACCTCGCTGGTCGCCATCGATGTGGCTACCGGCAAGCCGGTCTGGCACTTCCAGGCCGTGCGCAAGGACGTCTGGGACTACGACCTGGGTTCGCAGGCCAGCMTGATCGACTACCCGACGGCATCGGGAAAGGTGCCGGCGATCCTGCTGCCCACCAAGCAGGGCGACATGTACATCCTCGACCGTCGCAACGGCCAGCTGCTGACCCCGGCCGAGGAGCGCAAGGTGCCACAGGGCGGCGTGGAGCCCGAGCAGCGCGCCGCCACCCAGCTGTTCTCGCTGTACCACACACTGCGGCGCGACGACGCGCTGACCGAGCGCGACATGTGGGGCATCACCCCCATCGACCAGCTGGTCTGCCGAATCCAGTTCCGCAAGGCACATTACGAAGGGTTCTACACACCGCCCAGCAGCGATCACCACTCCATCGAATACCCCGGCTACAACGGTGGCTCGGACTGGGGCAGCGTGGCCATCGATACGCGGCGTGGCGTGATCGTGGCCAACTACAACGACATGCCCAACTACAACCGGCTGGTGCCGCGCGCCGAAGCCGACCGCAAGGGCTGGCTGCCGCGCGAGCAGATGCGCGCCGACAAGGGCGGTGCCGAAGGCGCAGGGGATCCGCAGGTCGGCACGCCCTATGGCATCGACGTCAACGCCGGTTGGCGGCTGCCGTTCACTGGCTTGCTGTGCAAGCAGCCGCCCTATGGCGGTATCCGTGCGATCGACCTGCGCAGCGGCAAGCTGCTGTGGGACCGGCCGTTCGGCAGCGCGCGTGGCAACGGCCCCTTCGGCATCCGCTCCGGCCTGCCCATTGAAATCGGCACGCCGAACAATGGCGGTTCGGTGGTGACCGCCAGCGGCCTGATCTTCATCGCCGCAGCGACCGATGACCTGCTGCGTGCCATCGACCTGAAGACCGGCAAGGAGCTGTGGCACACCAAACTGCCAGCCGGTGGCCAGGCCAACCCGATGGTGTACGAGCAGGGCGGGCGGCAATACGTGGTCATCATGGCTGGCGGGCACCATTTCATGGAGACGCCGGCCGGGGATTACGTGATGGCGTATGCGTTGCCGGAATAGCGTCCGGCTCCGAGGCCGGCATGCGTGATGTGACCGCTGTCGCTGAAGTTGCGTGGGTGAGCGTGCAGGATCCATCATCGGAACAGGACGGGGCTGGCCAAGCCCCACGGAAGGAATCGCATGCTGAACTCAGAACGCCTGCCGGGGCGTGCCACCCGGTTGCTGGCTGGGCTGCTTCTGCTTGGCCCTTGCCTGTGGGCATCGGCACAGGCCTCGCTCCCGCCCACCGTACGCAAGCTGCCCAGCGGTGCCGAACTGATCGCCGGCGATGTGCGCTACCTGAGCCCCGCCTATGCGCCGTGCATGGCCAATGCGGGCACGGCGCTGGACGCTCGTCGTCGCTGTGTCGACGCTGAATTCAAGGCTCACGACGATGCGCTCAACGCCGCCTACAGCGCGGCGCGCTCCACGATGACGGCCAATGATCAGCAGGTACTGCGCGATCTGCAGCGGCAATGGCTGCGCCAGCGTGACCGTCGTTGCCCGGAAGGTGGCAATGCCGCTGCCCAACTGGATTCGCAGCAGTGCCGTATACACATGACTCTGCTGCGTGCCCGCCAGCTGCAGGGCGGTGGTGCGGCGGCCCTGGTTGCTGAAGCCAAGGCGGCCCCGGCACCCACGCAGGTCGCCGCTCATACCGCAGATGGCGAACCCGATAGGCAGGGCAGGATCGTCCTGCAGCCCGGCGAGGGCAGTATCACGCCTGCGCTGCAGGTGGTCTTCCAGGTGGCCGACTGCAGCGGCACCGATAACGTGATGACCTGTCAGGTGCGGAGCATGGGCGTGACCCGTGGCGGCCGCAAGGTGGCCGTCACGGACATGCAGCCACGCCTGACCCGCGCCGGTGCCAATGCCCATGCTGCGGCCGCCATGCTGCTGACCGCTTCTGACTTCAACGGCGATGGCTTGCCAGACCTGCAGGTATGGCAGGACAACAACGGTGTCTACAACGTTCCCGTCCACGCGTTCTACCTGTTTGATGCCAAGGGCCATCGCTATGTGCGTGCCAAGGCACTGGAAGCGGCCATCGGTGGACGTGACATCGACCATATCGACAACGGCCGGTTCGTACTGCGCGGCAAGGCAAGCCCGTGCGAGCGGGAAGACAAGGTCATCCAACTGCGCGGAACCGAACCACGCACGCTGCTGATGCGCCGCTATGACACCTGCAGGGGCCAGGTCCCTACTGAATCGGACCTGCTGAAGTAGGTCCTTCCCTGACGAATGGATGCGTTCCGGAACTGGAGAGCTGAAGGATGAGCGAAGGCTATGGAAAGGGTGGGTCAGGCTTCGGCCTGACCCGGGACCAGTCGGTCGAGATGATCGTCCGCACCTGTATCGACAATGGCGTTACCGATCACCGGCAGATTGCTTACGTGCTGGCCACGGCGCAGCACGAATCGCGCAATTTCGCCGCGCCAGAGGAAGACTGGGGCAGGAAGCAGGCAGTGGATCTGCGCTACTTCGGCGGTGAAGAGTATTTCGGCCGGGGTTTTGCCCACCTTACCCACGTCAACAACTACGAGCGGCTGGGCGAGGCGCTGGGAATGGGCCGCGAGCTGGTCGAGCACCCGGAGCGGGCGGCCGAAGCGGAAATCGCCACCAAGGTGCTGGTGGTGGGGATGCGCGATGGCATGTTCGGCGCGCGGCTGTCCGACAACGTCAACGCCAGCCATGTCGACTACCGACAGGCGAGAGCCTCGGTCAATGGCGGTGAGTTGAACAACGACAGTCCCTATCCGGACGCCATCGCCACGTTGGCCACCGGATGGGAATCGCAGGTCGCCGGCCTGGTCCAGCGCGTTCAGCAGCCGGGCTTCCAGATGCCGGTGCCGATCCAGCAGGGGCCCGCTGGGACGATGGACCTGCACCGTGGTGATGCCAACCAGAAGGTGCTGGAAGCACAGCAGTACCTGCAGCGGCTGGACATCCGCAACAACGCCAATGCCGCGATCAAGCCCGATGGGGACTTCGGTTCTTCCACCGAGCAGGCCGTGCGCCGCTTCCAGACCGAGCGGGGCATCAGTCCGGCCAATGGTCGCATCGACGATGCATTGCTGGAGCGCATGCGCACCGACACGCTGGCGGTCGATCCGGACTTCAAGCGCCGGACGGTGACCGATCTGACCGGGCCGCTGGCCGACGGTAACCTGCGCCCAGGTGAGAAGGGCGAGCCGGTGTTCGAGATGCGCCGCCAGCTGGAGGWGCTGGGGTACCTTGCCGAACCGAACCCACGTGCCGAGCGCGAGGCGCGCACGTTTGATGCCGGCATGCAGGCGGCCATGCGCAATTTCCAGCAGGACTACGGCCTGCCCCTGCGCCCGGGCAACACCATCGATGAAGATGCGCGCCGGCAGTTGAACGATGCAGCGGTGGCGCGCGAGTTTGCCCCCACCACCGAATTCGACCGAGCAGAGAACTGGCCRCCACAGCGTCCGCCCTATACGCGGGCGGAGTTCCAGCCGGAGCAGGTACAGGCGCGGCAGCAGGCTGCGGCGAATCCACCGGTCGCTGGCCCGGCCACGCAGGAACCGCTGCCACAGCGCAGTGGCGTGGATTCGCTGTCGCCCAGGGATGCAGCGTTGTTCGAGCGCATCCGCCAGGGAGTACCCGGAACCATTGGCGATGAGCACGTCATGCAGGCCGTGCTGGAGTCCAAGCGCAACGGTATCGACGATGCCGGGCGCGTCGACCGGGTCATGATGGCCGGAGATCGCCTGTGGGTCGCCGGCTTGATTCCCGGTGAGCGCGCCAGTGTGGATACGGCGCAGCCCGCGCGCTCGATGGACGACATGGTGCGCGATCTGGCCGGTGACCATCGGCAGCGTGAGCAGCAACTCGCCCTCGACAGCCGCCAGCACGAGAACCGCGGGCCTTCATTGGCCTGAGCCGACAACAGCGACGTGCCCGTTGTGGGTCCGTCGCTGCTGCGGGGGAGCGTTGATCGAAGCGTTCGCACCGGGTGGCTGCGCCAGTCGATTACGATGGCATGTCGTCACGCCCACGGAGGATCTGCCATCACCCTGTTGCGTCTGTCTGCCTCCTGTTTCGTCCGCCTCGGAAGCAGTGCTGGGCTGCTGCTTCTGATCGGCAGCGCCGTCACTGCCAGCGCGCAGGCGCCTACCAGTGCGATCGCAGAGTGGGAACTGCACGGCCGCTCCGAAGGCCTGGCCCGCCCCGACACCGTCTGCCAGGATTTCCTGCAGGCGATGGGACGCAAACCAGCCGAGCTGGAATACCTAGGCTGCACGCAGGACGACGATTCCTACATCCAGCCGATGGAAGCGCGGTATCGCGTCAGCGGTGCCTCGGCGGCGAAGATCGAAGCCTATCTGCAGCAGACCTTTGGCATGCCGTCATTGACATATGTATGTTGTGGCTGGAGCAGCGGCGCGCCTTATTTCTGGCATGAGCAGCCGGGCAGCGTGAAGTACCAGATCGGCATGGGCGTGGAATCGCTGCACCATCCGCGCACGCAGTGGAGCGCGATTCCCTACTTCACGGTAACCGTTGCGGTGAACCGCAAAGGCCCCTGATGGCGTACGCTTGAAACCAACCACTGGCGTACAAGGAATGACAACCATGCCCCCGATGCTGCTCCGTGTTGCTGCCATCACGCTTGCCCTGGCACTGAGCCAGGTCGCCACCGCCGCATCTCCCGAGCCGCTGCAGCTGCCGCAGGCCGAAGCGTTGACGTACTGGAAGCCGGTGGAGGGCACCTTCCGCCCACAACTCAATGTCGACCCCGGCCGTGTGCCGTTCGCGGAGGAGGTGACCGTGGCCTATTCGGTCAACAAGCGCGGCCGGACGTATGACGTAAAGGTGGTGGAGGCCAAGCCGTCGACGGCCTTCAGTGGCTGGGCGTTGAATGCGGTCAAGGCGATGCGCTTCACGGCGACGGACAGCAACACCGAGCGCACGCCGATCCGCAGCGAAATGACTGCACGCTGGGGCGGTGGCAAGTAGTGCGCTAGGCAGGTACCCGAACCATCTTTGCCATCAGGTGTTCGACCACGCCCGCCGGGTCCGCCGTGCGGCCTACGTGTGTGCTGGACATCTGCACCACCGAGCTGCGCTTGGCGGTCAGGAAATGGAAGCGCGCGCGCGCAGGCAGCTGCGCGATAGGGCCGGCGCCGGCATCGCCCCGGCAGATCGCCACGATGGCATCCAGCCACGGCTGCAGCGCTTCAATATCCAGCGCCGGCGCGAAGGCGTGCAGGCGCGCGGCATCGATCTCGATTGCCGCTTCCAGGTGCCGTGCGCCCGGGCAGGACACGATCACGCCGACGTTGATGAACTCCTCGCGTTCCACCCGCGGTACCACGCGGATGACGGCATAGTCATACGTGTGCAGCGTGGGCACGGATGGCCTCCTGCACGAACACCGCACGCACCTTCAGGCGATGCTTCAGGTAGTTGATGTAGCCCTGCCGGTAAGCCTGCGGGCTGTCGAAGGCCGGCTCATCAACCAGCCAGCTGTCCGGCACCAGGCCGACGATGCGCTCGATTTCCGCATCCGGCAGGCGCGCGGCCAGTTCGGCATCCACCTCGGCGATGCGGCTGGCGAACGACAGCAGCACGTGGTCGCGGATCAGCACGAAGGGCTTCTCGCAGGCATCGCCGGCGTTGGCCCAGTCGTGATGGAAGTACATCGCCGCACCGTGGTCGATCAGGTACAGCTTGCGGTGCCAGACCATCAGGTTCGGATTGCGCGTGGTGCGATCGACGTTGCTGGTGAATGCATCAAACCAGACGATGCGCGAGGCCAGGTCGGCGTCCACCGGCATCGCCGCCGGGTCGTAGTTGATCGCGCCGGGCAGGTAATCCAGACCCAGGTTCAGGCCCTCGCTGGCGCGGATCAGGTCCTGGATCTCCGGGTCGGGCTCGGTGCGGGCGAATTCGCTGTCCAGCTCGACGAACAGGATCTCCGGAATCGGCAGGCCCACCGCGCGTGCCATCTCGCCTGCGATCAGCTCGGCGATCAGCGCCTTGGGCCCCTGGCCAGCGCCACGGAACTTGAGCACCGCCATACCGTCGTCGTCGGTCTCGACCACGGCAGGCAGCGAGCCACCTTCCCGCAAGGGGGTTATATAGCGGAGGGCATGGACGGTACGCATGGGTGCATTCTAGCGTGGCCCATGCTTGGGTTGCGCCGGGTGGTGCCCGGCGCTGTCCCTGACGTCAGTGCGACAACGCGCTGCGCTGCTGTTCCTGCACCTGCTGGCGCGTCTGTTCCTGCGAGGCGTGGTCGGCCTGGCGCTGGTTGACGAGGGCGAGGCTGTCCAGGCTTTCCTGCACCGGCCGCTGCGCGGCTTCGGCCGTGGCTGCCGATGCACGCAGCGACGCAGGATCATCCAGCGCGCCCTTCACCACGAACACGTTCTGCGCCGCAGCGACATCGCCTGCCTGCCGGCTGAGCACCACATGATCCACGCGGTCCAGGCCGTTCTCGCGGGCCAGTACCAGCAGGCTTGCGCTCAGTCGTTCACTGGAGGCGTCGAAGCTGCGGCCGTTGGCGGCATCCAGCTCTGCCACCTTGCCGCGGATCTGATCGTGCAGGGCACGGTCGTTGCCACCCGCCAACGGCGCAGCCTGCGCTTCGGTCGGCACGGGTGTGGTTGCCTGTGCAGTGATGGGCACGTGGGCGTAGGTGCCCTCGGTGTGGTCGAAATAGTGCAGCGTGGACGGCGAGGTGCTGGTATCGAAGTAGGGCTGCCGTGGTGGAGTGCCTTTACCCAGAGAGAGACCGTTCTGTTCCAGCAGGCTTTCCTGCAGGCCGAGCTGTGCCATGTTCACCGACATCCGGCTGATGCCATCGGGTGCGGGGTTCTTGGCCTCTTCCTTGCAGGCGCGGCCGATGGCATCGGTGGCGTAGTAGTTCTGGTAATCCGAATTGCCGTTGGGACCCAGCCGCGACGACACACCTTCGTCGTAGTAGTGCTTGCCCATGCCCTCGATGTTGGCGGCAGTGGCGGTCATGCTCAGGTCTGCATTGAGCGTCAGGTCCGGATGCGCGGCATAGGTCATCGGCGGGCCGGGCTGCACGCGCACGAACTCCTCTGCACGGGTACTTGCTTTGTAGAGATCTTCCAGCGTGGCGTCCGGTTTGGCGGTCTTGACCATGCCGACCAGCGCATTCCAGCCCTCGATGTTCGCCGATGCCTCGTCGCGCCGGTTGGCTGCGAGCAGGGTGCCGATGGCCTGGGTGTAGTCGTGGGTCGAATCGCGTGCGGCAATGTCTGCAATATCGGAATCAAACTGCTTATAGGCCCGTTCGGTCGCTGCATCATTGAACCCATGCTGCAGCTCATGGCCCAGTACGAAGGTCAGCTCTGCCGCGTCGTGCCTGTCCCCCGCTGGTGTGGACAGACTGGATGCCGGCAGGCTGATCGTCTTTGCGCCGCCGTCGTACTCGCCGCCCACACTGCTGTCGGCAGGCAGCAGCTCAAAGCGCTGCAGATGACCGGCGGTGATGGCCAAGTCGACCTGGGTTGCCAGCGCCGGAGAATTGGCAATGGCCTTGCGAAGGTTGTCGACCTGATCGGTCGTTACATCGGGTTTTCCTGCAAATTCGGTCAGCAGGCGTTCCGTATCCGCTGAAAGCGTAGGCATGGTGCGCTGCTCCTTACTGCACGGTGACAAGGCGGACGCAGGCATGCGCCGGCTCGCCAGACGGGGTCGGATTCTCAGCCATCGTGTCGACCTTGATGCTCAGGTTCGGGCGATCGAAACGGTCATGGATGACGCGGCCGTGCTCGCCGCGGATGGTTTCACGCTTGAAGCCCGCGGCCTGCAGACCCGAGGCGAACTGATCGAAGTCGACCTGGCAGATCGCCGATGCGTTGGCTTTGCGCTCGGCAGTGGTGTCGATGAAATTGAGATCGAGACGCGTATCGGCGGCGCCAGCCGTCTTGATTTCCAGGCCGTAGCTCCATTCCGGCGTCAGCGTGCCGCCGTAGCCGAAATGACCCGGGCCGAAACTCTGCGCGGGCGCCTGCATGGCCTGCGATACCCGTTCAAGGGTCAGTTCACGGGTGGAGGTGGTGTCCTTGATCAGATCCAGCAGGCGCAACAGAAGTTGATCTGCGGTGAGCGCAGACGGCGTTGCGGCGTCGGAGGCAGTCGATGCCATGGGAGCGGGTCCTTGAGAAGTCGACGAATGGTCAGTCGCGTGTGCGCAGGCGCAGAGCGAGGCCGCACTTAGGACGATCGTCCACGGCCGTGTGAATGCGTACCCAAGCATAAGCGTTCCCTGCATGTTGAGCGCTGACCCTAAAGTGGCCCAGGTGAATCACAGGTTAAATGCAATTGACGATTGCTGGCACCGGGGTCGGGCGCTTCGGACCTCAGGTGTTTGCTGCAAGCGGAGTTGCCAGCGCCGGGCTCTCCCTGGCGGCGCGCAGTCGGCTCTGGATGCCATGGAATTTTCTTCACTTCCTCATTCCTTGAGAGGTGGCAGCATCCAGCCGTGAGTCGATCAAGCACTGGCGTGGCCTTGAATTGCAGGCCTCCCTGCCGTTTTCCCGCGACCGACACCCGCCAGCTTGTTTCCGGCACATTTGCGCAGCGTTGAACGTGGTCCTGCGAGGCCACTCCCCTCGGCAAGGAGGCCCGCGATGCACAGTCCTGTTCACGCGTATACCTACCGCATCAGCAACCAGCCTATCGCGCAGGCAGCGTGCGCTGGTGTTGGCAGAC
>NZ_JBFTOJ010000081.1:0-17614 GCF_056397905.1 Stenotrophomonas sp. 05L414_2 | reverse complement strand
GGTTTGATCATTGTCTGAGTCATGGTGCCCAGGAGAGGACTCGAACCTCCACGAAGTTGCCCCCGCTAGCACCTGAAGCTAGTGCGTCTACCAATTCCGCCACCTGGGCGACTCAGGAGGAGAATTTTGCAGGAAGGCTGGATATGTGTCAACACCATTTCACACATTTTTTTCTGCACCGGCTTCCGCGTCCACATCCAGATGCAGCAGCAGGCTGCGCATCGGTGGCGAGAGCGATTTCCAGTCGGCGAACGCGGCGCACAGCCGGCGTTGTGCCCATGCGTTGCCGAGTGCAACGGCGACGATGCCGGTGGCCCGCCGATGTTGCCGCGCGATCGTGCGCGGCGCGATGCCCACGCCGATGCCATGGCCCACCATCGTGCACAGGCCTTCAAAGGTCTTCATGCGGATGCGCACGTCGAGCGTGCGTCCGGCCTCTGCCGCCAGCTCTTCGATATAGGTCTGCAGCGCATTGCCGTCGGCCAGGGCAACGAAGGTCTCGCCCAGCACATCGCTGAAGTCGAGCGAGCGTCGCGCGGCGAAGCGATGGCCAGCCGGCAGCAGCATCATCAGCGGGTCTTCCGCAACCACATGGCGGTGCAACCCGTCGGCGGGGACGGCGTCACTGATGATGCCGGCCTCTGCCTGGCCGGCACGGATCGCGCGCACGACTTCATTGCTGGTGCGTTCGTGCAGTTCCACGCGCAGGCGAGGGCGCTCTGCCAGCCATGGGGCCAGCCGCGCGGGCAGGTAGTTGGTCAATGCCGCGGTGTTGGCGTACAGGTGCAGCGTGCCGCGCGCACCGTGGGCGAACGCCTGCAGTTCGCCGCGCAGCTGCGCCTGCTGCTGCAGGATCAGGCGCGCGTGATGGGCCAGTGCGGCACCCGCTTCGGTGAGGCTGATGCCGCGCGGGTGACGGGTCAGCAGCGCCGTGCCAGCGTCGGTTTCGATGGCGCGCAGGCGTTCGCTGGCCGATCCCAGTGCCAGATTCGCCTCCATCGCGCCGGCGGTGATGCTGCCGGCTTCGGCCACCGCCAGGAACAGGCGCAGATCGGCAATGTCCAAGCGCATGTCGTTTGCTCCGCTCGGCCCTGCCTTCGGCTGGTCCGAAGGCGCAGGCGGGAAGACCGCATTGTGCGCGCCTGCGGCGCCGGCTCCAATGGCGGCATGAACGAGACGACATACTTCTATGGGTTGCTGGTGGTGGTGTTCGTGCTGGCCGGGGTGGTCAAGGGCGTGACCGGCATGGGCCTGCCGACGGTGGCGATGGGATTGCTGGGCGGCGCGTTGTCGCCGGTGGCGGCGGCCTCGATGCTGTTCATTCCCACCTTCGTCACCAATGCCTGGCAGTTGCTGTCCGGGCCATCACTGGGCCGCACCCTGCGGCGGCTGTGGCCGATGATGCTGTCCGTGGTGGTGGTGACGCTGGGCTCGGCCGCGCTGCTGGTACGGGTGGATCGTGATGCCTCGCGCGCCGCGTTGGGCGTGGCGCTGGTGGTGTATGCGCTGTACGCACTGGTGGCGCCGGTGTTCCGCGTACCGCAGCGGAGCGAGCGCTGGCTGGGGCCGCTGGTCGGGGCGGTGTCCGGCGTGGTCACCGGCGCCACCGGCGTGTTCGTCATGCCGGCGGTGCCGTACCTGCAGTCGCTGGGCCTGCAGCGCGAGGAGCTGGTGCAGGCACTGGGCCTGGCGTTCACCGTCTCGACGATCTCGCTGACCACCGGGCTGGTGCTCAACGGTGCGTTTGGCGTGCAGCAACTGGGATTGAGCGCGCTGGCGGTGCTGCCGGCGCTGCTGGGCATGTGGCTGGGGCAGGTGATCCGCCAGCGCATCAGTGCGCGCGTGTTCCGTGCCTGCTTCCTCGGCTTCCTGCTGCTGCTGGGCCTGGAGCTGATGCTGCGTTCGTGGTGGTGATGCCGACCGGACGCCAGACAAGAAAAAACCCGCTTTCGCGGGTGTTTTTCATTCTCGACATGGTGCCCAGGAGAGGACTCGAACCTCCACGAAGTTGCCCCCGCTAGCACCTGAAGCTAGTGCGTCTACCAATTCCGCCACCTGGGCGTCGAGGAGGAGAATTATGGGGTGCCGTGACGGAGGTGTCAACACCCTTCTGAAATTCCTGCGTCCAACGCGCTCAGTAGATCCACGCCATGCGTGGATGGGTGCGGCAGCCGGATTACAGGCAAAAAAAATCCCCGCCGAAGCGAGGAGTTTTTTCGTTGGTGCCCAGAAGAGGACTCGAACCTCCACGGTTTTACCCGCTAGTACCTGAAACTAGTGCGTCTACCAATTCCGCCATCTGGGCGTTCCAGAGGCGCAATTGTGAAGATGAACACGCAGGCTGTCAACGATTTTGTGAACGTTTTTCACCCGATTGTTCAAAGACGGGCGCTGACCCGTTCTGCACGCCCACAGCGGCTACCATGGAGGGCGATGACTACCAAAAAACCAAGCAAGGGCGGGAGCAAGTCCCGCAGTGAAGCCCCCAACAAGGGCACCAAGCAGGGCACTGCCCGCAACAACAAGCCGGGCAAGCCGTTGCCGGGCTGGCTCCCCGCACTGGCCGAAGGCGGTGCACCGCCTCCGGGGCGTGGCCGCCGCAACGCCGAGCCGCCGGGCCCGGCAACGGGTCGCAAGCTGCCACCGGCGGGCAAGGTGATCGATGATCCCTACGCCTCCCGCGAAGCGGAAAAGTACGAACAACCCATTGCCAGCCGCGAGGCCATCCTGGCCCTGCTGGAACGCTGCGAAGGGCCGCAGACGGCTGAGGAACTCGGCGCGCGCCTGGGCCTGACCGCACCGGACCGTGCCGAAGCGCTGTCGCGCCGGCTTGGCGCCATGGTCCGCGACGGCCAGCTGGTGCAGAACCGCCGCGGCGGCTTCGCGCCCATCCAGACGTTGAACCTGGTCACCGGCGTGGTGATCGCCAATCCGGAAGGGTTCGGCTTCCTGCGCCCGGTCGAGGGCGGTGACGATCTGTTCCTGCCGCCCTATGAAATGCGCAAGGTGATGCACGGCGACAAGGTGCTGGCACGTGTCACCGGCATTGACCACCGCGGCCGTCGCGAAGGCAGCATCGCCCGCGTGCTCGAGCGCGGCATGACGCGCCTGATCGGCCGCTTCAGCGTCGAGATGGGCATCAACTACGTGGTGCCCGATGACAAGCGCATCCAGCGCAACGTGCAGGTACCGCCGGACCAGACCGGCGGCGCGAACGATGGCCAGCTGGTCGTCTGCGAACTGACCCAGGCACCGGACAGCCGCCGTCCGCCGATCGGTCGCATCATCGCCGTGCTCGGCGACAAGCTGACTGCCTCGCTGGTGGTGGAAACCGCGATCCACGGCCACGAGCTGCCGTTCGAGTTCCCGCAGGAGGTGCTGGACGAAGCCGCCTCGGTACCGCTGGTGGTCGAGCCGGCGATGATCGGCGGCCGCGTCGACCTGCGCAGCACGCCGCTGGTGACCATCGATGGCGAGGACGCCAAGGACTTCGACGACGCGGTGTACTGCGAGCCGAACGCCGATGGCTTCCGCCTGGTGGTGGCCATTGCCGATGTCTCCAACTATGTCCGTCCCGGCACGCCGCTGGACGATGAAGCACAGAAGCGCGCCACCTCGGTGTACTTCCCGGGCTTCGTGGTGCCGATGCTGCCGGAAACGCTGTCCAACGGCATCTGCTCGCTGATGCCGAAGGTCGACCGCATGTGCTTCGTCTGCGACATGCAGATCGAYCGCGAGGGCCAGGTGACCGGCTCGCGCTTCTACGAAGCGGTGATGAATTCGCATGCGCGCCTGACCTACACACAGGTGTGGCAGGCGGTGGGCGAGGACGATGCCGGTGCGAAGGCCTTCATCGGCGACCTGCTGCCGCAGGTGCAGCGCCTGCACCAGCTGTACAAGGTGCTGTCCAAGGCGCGCAGCAAGCGTGGCGCGATCGAGTTTGAAAGCAGTGAAGTCCGCTTCGTACTCGACAACCGCGGTGAAGTCACCCAGGCCGGCATGCTGGTGCGCAACGATGCGCACAAGCTGATCGAGGAATGCATGATCGCGGCCAACGTGGAGGCGGCCAAGTACCTGCTGTCGCGCCATGTGCCGGCGCCTTACCGCGTGCACGAGAAGCCGCCGGAGACCAAGTACGCCGATCTGCTGGAATTCCTCAAGGAGTTCAAGCTGAGCCTGCCGCCGTGGTCGAAGGTGCGCCCGGGTGATTACACCAAGCTGCTGAAGAAGATCCGCGACCGTCCCGACGCCACGCTGCTGGAATCGGTGCTGCTGCGCAGCCAGAGCCTGGCCGTGTACAGCCCCGACAACAACGGCCACTTCGGCCTGGCGCTGGAAGCGTATGCGCACTTCACCTCGCCGATCCGTCGTTACCCGGATCTGCTGGTGCACCGGGCGATCAAGCATGCGCTGTCGGGCAAGCCGCTGGACAAGTTCACCTACACCGCCCGCGAGATGGCAGCACTGGCACTGCAGTGTTCCGAGCGTGAGCGTCGCGCCGATGAGGCCGAACGCGAAGTGGATGAGCGTTACCGCGCGGCATGGATGGAAAAACACGTCGGTGGCCAGTTCGACGGCGTGATCAGCGGCGTGACCAGCTTCGGCCTGTTCGTGGAGTTGGCCGACTCGAAGGTGCAGGGCCTGGTGCACGTGACCCAGTTGCCGCAGGACTATTACAAGTTCGACGCGACCCGCAAGACACTGACCGGCGAGCGTCGCGGCAGCAGTTACCGGCTGGGTGACCAGGTGCGCATCCTGGTGCTGAAGGCCAGCATGGAAGAACGCAAGATCGACTTCCGCCTGGTCGAGCACAAGGGCGAGGAAGAGGAAGCAGGCCCGGCCCCGCTGCCCGAGCGCGGCAAGCCAGCCAAGCGCGCGAAGAAGAAGTACTGAAAGGTGTGCCGACCAACGGTCGGCACCTGCCACGCCGGCGCCGACCATCCCGGTAGGCGCCGGTCCCGGGCGGCACGTCCCCATCGGTAGGTGTCGACCTTGCTCGACACGCTCCCCATCGGTAGGTGTCGACCTTGGTCGACACGATGTTCCGGAGGAAAGCAGCAATGCAGGGCCAACCCGAATACAGCGGCGGCTGCCAGTGCGGCGCGATCCGCTTCCAGGCGCGGGGCGAGCTCACCGACAGCTCGATCTGCCACTGCCGGATGTGCCAGAAGGCCTTCGGCGCCTACTACGCGCCGCTGGTGTCGGTGCGCGGTGTGCAGTTCAGCTGGACCCGTGGCCAACCGCGCTATTTCCAGTCGTCCAACGTAGTGCGGCGCGGCTTCTGCGCCGACTGCGGCACGCCGTTGACCTATGAGGCCCCCGATGGCGTGGCGGTGGCCGCCGGTGCGTTCGACCAGCCTGAACGACTGCCGCCAACCCTTCAGTACGGCGTCGAGCGCAAGCTGCCCTTCGTCGATGGGCTGGGCCGGCTGCCGGCACGCCGTACGGAACAGGACATGGCCGCGCTGGAATTCCTGGCCACGGTCGTTTCCCACCAGCATCCCGACCACGACACCCCGCACTGGCCGCCGCGCACGCGCGGGTAGCGCCGGGCCTTGCCCGGCGGGGGCGACGGACAACGGTCGCCGGGCATGGCCCGGCGCTACCGGCCAGCCGCCGCAGCGCCGCGTCCGCCGATGCTCTACCATAGCCACCCCCTTTCCGGTCCTGCCCGCATGAGCAAGAACAGCCAGTGGATCGTCGGCGTCAACGCCGTCGCCTCCTCCATCGAGAACGACGCCGAGAACGTCCGCGAAGTGCTGGTCGAGGCCGGTGCGAAGAACCCGCGCCTGGTCGAAATCGAGGAAAACGCCCGCCGCAAGGGCATCGACGTGCGCAAGGTCAACAGCCAGGCGCTGGACGGCGTGGGCGGTTCGGTGCGCCACCAGGGCGTGGCCGCACGCTATGCCGCCGCCCGCACCTACAACGAGAACGAGCTGGAAGGGCTGGTCACGGCTRCGGAAGGCAAGGCCCTGCTGCTGGTGCTGGACGAGGTGCAGGACCCGCACAATCTCGGCGCCTGCCTGCGCTCGGCCGCCGCTGCCGGCGCCACCGCCGTGATCATTCCCAAGGACAAGTCGGCCACGGTCAATGCCACCGTGCGCAAGACCTCGGCCGGCGCTGCCGACCTTATTCCGGTGGTGGCGGTGACCAACCTGTCGCGCTGCCTGAAGGACCTGCAGAAGCAGGGCGTGTGGATCTACGGCCTGGCCGGTGAGGCGACTGCGTCGCTGTACCAGCTGGACCTGAAGGGCAACATCGCCCTGGTGCTGGGCGGCGAAGCCGACGGCCTGCGCCGCCTGACCCGCGAAAACTGCGATGGCTTGGTCAAGATTCCGATGCCGGGCGAGATCGAGAGCCTGAACGTCTCGGTTGCTGCCGGCGTCAGCCTGTTCGAGGCCGTGCGCCAGCGCGGTTGATCGACAGCTGCGGAGACCTGATCGGGGTCAGATCCCTTTCCCACGGGAAAGGGATCTGACCCTTTTTTCTGATCCGCCGTGTCGACCAAGGGCGACACCTACCGGGCAGGCGGTAGTCGCCAACCTTGGTTGGCGCTCCGGACGCCTTACCCCGCACTCCCTCCCAGTGCCTTGAACAGCGTCACGTCGTTGTTCAACTGGCTCTGCCGCACCCGTGCCAGTGACAGTTCCGCGTCGCGCCGGGTCTGCTGCGCTTCCAGCCAGGTGCGCAGATCGGTGGCGCCCACGCGATAGCGCACTTCCTGCGCACGTTCCACTTCCACCGCTTCATCGTAGGACGCCTGCGACGCGGTTACCTGGCGCAGCAGCTGCTCGCGTGCGGACAAGGCGTTGTCCACCTCCGACAGCGCGGTGTACAGCGTCTTGCGGAAGTTGGTGGCGGCGATCTGGTAGTTGGTGCCGGCCACGTCCGTATCCAGCTGCGCGCGCTGCAGGTTGAGGAAGGGCAGCGACAGCCCAGCTCCCAGCGTCGCCACCGGATTGCGCAGCACATCGCCCAGCGAGGTGGCGCTGGAACCCAGGCTGCCGGTAAGACTCAGTGCCGGGTAGTACTGGGTGGCGGTCACCCGGATCGTCTTCAGGCTGTTGCGCAGCCGCAGTTCGGCCGCGCGCAGGTCGGGCCGGCGGCCGAGYAGGTCGGCGGGCAGGCCTTCGGCAATGCTCGGGCTCTGCGCCTCCAGCAGGTTCTGCGGTTCGTCCTGCTGCGGCCACGGCGTGCCATCCAGCAGCACGGTCAGCGCGTTGCGCACCTCCACCCGCTGTTGTTCCAGCGCACTCTGCGCCGAACGCTGCGACTGCAGGTTCTGCAGGGCCTGGCGTACTTCCAGGCGCGAAACCGCACCGGCATCGAAGCGCGCCTGTACCAGTTCGTGCGTGCGCTGCAGCCGCTCAAGGTTGGCCTGGCCGGTGGCGATGGACTGGTTGAGGTAGGCCAGTGCCCAGTACTGGTTGATGACATCGCCGATCACCAGCAGGGCGGTGTTCTGCCGGTCTTCTTCGCTGGCGTCGGCCTCCCAGCGGGCGATGTCGCGCTGGCTGCGCAGGCGGCCCCACAGATCGATTTCCCACCCCAGCGACACGCCGGTGGAATAGCTGCGGCGCCAGTCGTCGGCCTGGTCGGTGGCGCGGCTGCCGCTGCCGCTCACGCCGGACGACGAAGGCTGCGGCCACAGCGCGTTGCTGGCCAGCCCGGCCTGCAGGCGTGCACGCTGCACCGCCAGCCCGGCCGCACCGAGGTCGCTGTTGGCGGCAAGCGCCTGCGCGACGAGGCGGTCGAGGCGCTCATCGCCGAAGCCGGTCCACCAGTTGTCCTGGCGGATGTCGCGGGCCGGCGTATCCAGGCCACTGCGTGGGTCGTCGGCCGGTGCGTTGAGGGTCGCATCGCCACGACCATAGGTGGCGGCAACGCTGGGGTCTTCGACCGGATAGCGGCCCACGGAAGCGCAGGCGGAGAGTGCAAGCAGCACGGCGCCGGACAGCAGCAGGCGCGAGGGAGCGGGGAAGGGCAGTCGGGTCATCATCTTCATTCGCGGGCCAGGGCCTCCACCGGGTCGAGCTGGGCGGCACTGCGTGCCGGCAGGAAGCCGAACGCCACGCCGATCAGGGTCGAGCAGGCGAAGGCGGCAATGATGGAAGCGGTGGAGAACAGCACCTGGAAATCACTGGCGAACCGGCCGATCAACACGCCCATCAGCAGTGCCAGGCCGATGCCAAGCAATCCGCCGAGCAGGCATACCAGCACCGCTTCGATCAGGAACTGCTGGCGGATGTCGCTCTGCCGCGCCCCCACCGCCATGCGCACGCCGATCTCGCGGGTGCGCTCGGTCACCGAGACCAGCATGATGTTCATCACGCCGATGCCACCGACCAGCAGCGCGATGGCGGCAATGGCGCCGATCAGCAGGGTCATCGTGCGCGTGGTCTGTTCGATGGTGTCGCGGATCTCGGCGCTGTTGCTGAGGAAGAAGTCCTCGGTGCCGTGGCGCATGGTCAGCAGCCGGGTGATCGCTTCCTGTGCCGCATCCATCGGCGTTTCATCGTTCACCCGCACGGTGATGCTGGAAACGTGGCTCTGCCCGAGCATGCGCGACATCACCGTGGTGTAGGGCACGAACACGCTCAGGCTGGTGCTGCCGCCGAAACCGAAGCTCTGCTTCTTGGCCACGCCGACCACCCGCACCGGCACGTTGCCGAGCAGGATCACCTGGCCGATCGGATCGCTGTCGGGGAAGAACTGGGTCCGGGTGTTCTCATCGATCACCGCCACCTGGCCCAGCCCCTTCACCGCGTCGGTGTCGAAGAAGCTGCCGCTGAGCAGGCTCACGCCCTTCACCCGGAAGTACTGCTCGCCGACGCCGCTGATCTGCGCGGTGGCCGACTGGTTGCGGTAGCGCGCGGTGACCGAACTGGACACGCTGGGGGTGGCGCTGTCGACGTAGCTCTGCCGTGACAGGGCATCGGCATCGCTGGCCTTGAGGGTCTGCACCCGCGCCGAACGCATGTCGCCGAAGCCGCGACCGGGGTAGACGTCGATGGTGTTGGTGCCCAGCGCGCTGATGTTCTGCAGGATCTGCTGCTGCGAACCGTTGCCCAGTGCCACCACCGAGACCACCGAAGCGATGCCGATGATGATGCCGAGCATGGTCAGGAAGGTGCGCAGGCGATGGGCGTTCATCGCCAGCAGGGCCATCCGGAACGCTTCGGTGAAGCGGTCGCGGGCGGCCTGCCAGCTGCTGCCATGGGCCACGCCAGCGCTCGGCTCGCGTTGCGCACGGTAGCTGGGCGCGGCCGGATTGGCACGGTCGGCGATGATCTCGCCGTCGCGGATCTCGATGATGCGCTRTGCGTGCTCGGCCACGCTCATGTCGTGGGTGACGATGATGATGGTGTGGCCTTCGGCATGCAGTTCACCGAGGATGGCCATCACCTCTTCGCCGGATTTCGTGTCCAGGGCGCCGGTCGGTTCGTCGGCCAGGATCACCTCGCCACCGTTCATCAACGCGCGCGCGATCGACACGCGCTGCTGCTGGCCACCGGACAGCTGCCCGGGTTTGTGGTGCATGCGGTCGGCCAGGCCCAGCCGTTGCAGCAGCTGCTCGGCACGCGCGGTGCGCACCGGGCCGGGGCTGCCGGCATACACCGCCGGTACGGCCACATTGCCGCGTGCGTCGAGATCACCCAGCAGGTGGTAGCGCTGGAAGATGAAACCGAAGTGCTCGCGGCGCAGCTCGGCCAGCTCGTCGGGCGCCATTTTCCCGGTCTCGCGGCCCGCCACCTGGTAGCTGCCACGGGTCGGGCGGTCCAGGCAGCCGAGGATGTTCATCAACGTGGACTTGCCCGACCCGGATTGGCCGACGATCGCCACCATCTCCCCGGCATGGATGTCCAGGTTGACGTCGCGCAGCACGGCGATGACATCTTCACCGGCCGGGAATTCGCGTCGAAGGTCGCGCAGGCGCAGCAGTGGCGCCGTCATGCTCATCGGCGCCCCATGCCCGGGCCGCCGACCCGCATCTGCATGCCGCCACGGTTGCCGCCGCCAGCGGCTGCCGCAGCGCCGCCTTCGCCGACCACCACGCGCTCGCCTTCCTTCAGGCCGGACAGGACCTCGACGTTGGCGCCGTTGTTGATGCCGACCTTGATCTTGCGCGGCTGCGGCTGGCCCTTGTCGTCGACCACCCGCACGATGCGCTCGCCATCGCGCGACTTCGGTCCCAGTGCAACGGCCGGCACCATCAGCACGCCCTTGGCCTGCTTGAGCAGCACCGATACCTGTGCGGTCATGTCGATGCGCAGGGTGCCATCGGGGTTTTCGACGTCGAACAACGCGTTGTAGTAGACCGCGCTGCTGGAGCTGGAACTGGACGAGCTGCTGGAACTGGACGAGCTTTCGTTGGCGATCGACGCCGGTGCCGGATTGATCTGCCGCAGCGTGGCGTGGTACTTGCGGTCCGGGTCACCCAGCGTGGTGAAGTACACCGGCATGCCGGCCTTGATCTTGACCACGTCGGCCTCGGACACCTCGGCATTGACGGTCACCACGTCCAGCCGTGCCAGCATCACGATGGTCGGCGCGGTCTGGTTGGCGTTCACCGTGCGGCCTTCCTCGGCCACTACCGCCACCACGGTGCCGTCCATCGGCGCGACGATGCGGGTATAGGCCAGGTTGGCACGGGCAGTGCCCAGTTCGGTTTCGCGGCCCTTGATCTGCGCCTCGTAGGACTGCAGCTGCGCACGCGCGGTCTTCAGCTGGGCCTCGGCGGCGTCGTATTCCTGGCGCGAAGTGGCTTCGGCAGCCAGCATCTRCTGCTGGCGTGCGAACTCCAGTTCGGCCTGGCGCAGGGTGGCCTGCTGCACTGCGCGCTGCGCGGTCACCTGGTCCAGCGAGGCCTGCGCGTTGAGCACCTGGTTCTGCTGGGTGGTGGCGTCGATCTCGGCGATCAGGTCGCCTTCCTTCACCGTATCGCCCAGCTGCACCTTCAGCGATTTGATCTGGCCGGAGGCCTGCGCGCCGACGCTGACCAGCTTGTAGGCGTCGATCACGCCGGTAGCTTCCACCGTCTGCTCGATGTCGCCGCGGCTGACCGGGGTGGTCGCCAGCGCCGGTGCGGCAGGCTTGCGCAGCAGCCACCAGGCGGATACAGCGGCGATCAGGACAATCAGGGCGATCAACATCAGGCGACCCTTGCGGGTCGCGGGCAACAGGCGGGAGATCACGTGGCGGCTTCACTCTGGGGGCCGCAGCGGCGGCGTTGGTGGGCATTGTGAAGATCGAGCGACGCTGTGCTCAATCCTCGGGGTGTGTCTCTATGTAACACTGTCTGCGAGACTGCGTATCGGCAGGTATCCCGCACTGCAGGGGATACAGTGGTACGCATTGGCCTGGATGCGGTTCAGCTGCCGACACGGGATGATTCGCGACATGGAGACTGATAACCCGATGCACCGTTTGCTGATCGTCGATGACGACAACGATATCCGCACCCTGCTGGCCGAGCAGCTCGGCCGTGCTGGCTACCAGGTCAGCACCGCCGCCGATGGCACCAGCATGCGCCAGCTGCTGGAACGCGAACACGTGGACCTGATCGTGCTCGACCTCAACCTGCCGCGCGAGGATGGCCTGACCCTGTGTCGCGACCTTCGCGCGCGCTCGAACACGCCGGTGATCATGCTCACCGCGCGCGCCGAGCCGATCGACCGCGTACTCGGCCTGGAAATGGGCGCCGACGACTACCTGGCCAAGCCGTTCGAGCCGCGTGAACTGCTGGCGCGCATCCGCAACGTGCTGCGCCGTACCGAAGCGCTGCCGGCCAACCTGGAACCGCTGGCGGTGCGCCGTGCGCGTTTCTCACGCTGGATCTTCGACCTGGAGCATCGCCACCTGGTCGATCCGGACGGGCGCGTGGTGGTGCTGTCCGGCGCCGAATTCCGCCTGCTGCGGGTGTTCATCGCCCATGCCAACAAGGTGCTCTCGCGCGAGCAGCTGGTGGCCCTCAGCAGCGGCCGCAACTACGAAGCGCAGGACCGGGCGATCGACCTGCAGGTCAGCCGGCTGCGCAACAAGCTGGCTGATGACGGTGGCCCCGATGGCCTGATCAAGACCGTGCGCAACGAAGGCTATGTGCTGGCCTCGGCCGTCAACCTGGAATAAGCCGCGATGAAGCGCCTGCGCCACTTCCTGTCCTCGATGGTCGGACGGCTGTTCGTGATCCTGCTGCTGGGCATGAGCGTGGCCGCGATCGGCGCGACCATGCTGGCCAGTTCCAAGCGGCAGCAGGAATTCGAGCGGCAGAACCTGAACCGCATCGCCGACCGCCTGCAGGGCTACATCAACCTGCTCGACGGCAACCCGGAGCTGCGCGAGCGGCTGCTGGAGATCGGTGGCCCCAGCGTGCGGGCACTGCAGCCCGGCGCGCGCATCGGGCGGGCCGACAAGGCGCTGATGGAAGTACTGGAAGACCGCCCGGGCCCGGTGTCGCGGGCGCATGTGCACTTCGCCTCGTTCCGTTCGTGCATTCCCAAGCTGCAGGACCTGCTGCCGCCACCGCCGCCGGGCCACCGCAAGCCGCCACACGAACGCGATCCCACCTTCATCCCGCCCAAGTGCCGGGCGGTGGACGTGGTGCTCAACGACGGCACGTTGCTGAAGCTCGCCCTGGATTCGCCGGCGATCGCGCACAACGGCATCCTTGCCGTGGACCCGCTGTTCCTGACCCTGCTGGTACTGGCCATTGCCGTGCTGGCCTACGTGGTTGCACGCATGGCCAGTGCGCCGCTGCAGGAGCTGGCGGCCGCCGCCGAGGACCTGGGCGATGACCTGCAGCGGGCACCTTTACCGCTGCGCGGGCCGCGTGAGGTGCAGCGCGCCGCCGAAGCCTTCAATGCCATGCAGCATCGGCTGCAGCGCCACCTGGCCGAACGTACGCAGATGCTGGCGGCGATCACCCACGACCTGCAGACGCCGCTGACCCGGCTGCGCCTGCGCCTGGAAAACGTGACCGACGAGACGCTGCGCGAGCGCCTGATCGGCGACCTGGCTGCGATGCAGGCACTGGTACGCGAGGGGCTGGAACTGGCCCGGAGTGCGGAGAGTGCCGAACAGCGCGCCGCGCTGGACCTGGATTCGCTGCTGGAGAGCATCGTCGAGGACACTGCCGAGGACGGCGCCGACGTCGTCTTTGAAGGCCGCAGCGGCGCGGTGCTGATGCTGCGCCCGCTGGCGATGCATCGCTTGTTCTCCAACCTGGTGGACAACGCGGTGATGTATGCGCAACGCGCCCGGGTACGTGTCGAGCGCGGCGAGGGCACGATCACGGTGGTCATCGCCGATGATGGCCCCGGGCTGGCCGATGACCAGCTGGAAGCGGTGTTCGACCCGTTCGTGCGCGTGGAGACATCCCGTTCGCGCGAGACCGGCGGTGCCGGCCTGGGCCTGACCATCGCCCGCGCGCTGGCCGAGAAGGACGGGGGCCGACTGTGGTTGCGCAACCGCCCCGAAGGTGGGCTGGAAGCGGTGGTGCAGTGGTCGACCAGCGCCGAGGCGCGGTAGCGGCATTGATCCCGGACCCGGCCCGGTTGCGCCGGGCTGCCCGGGCGCGGTGACGCCGGTGACAGGGTTTGCCCTATCATCTGCGTACTTCCCCATTCTTCGTCCGATGAGCCTGCCTGTTCCTGCCGGCATGCCGCCCTGCGCGGTGCGGCTGTCCCTGTTCGCGTCTGCTGCCGCCACCGGCATCCGCAGCTGGCCGCCGCCGCTGCGCTGATGGGCGGGCAGGGGGCGGGCAGGCGCCGGGCGGGGCGCCACGCGGAGAACATCGGTCGCCTGCTGCGGGTGGGTGTGCTGTGGCTGTTGCTGGCGATTGCCACGCCACTGGCCGCGCAGAGTGGCGCGCCGCCGTTGCGCGACTACGCCATCGACGTGTGGACCTCGCGCAATGGTCTGCCGCACAACTCGCTGCGCGACATCGCGCAGACCCCGGAAGGCCACCTGTGGTTCGCCACCTGGGAAGGCCTGGTGCGCTACAACGGCCTGGATTTCACCGTGTTCGACCGCAGCACCCGGCCGGGGCTGCGCGACAACGGCATCGGCGCGCTGCTGGTCGACCCGCAGGGCGGTCTGTGGATCAGCGATTCGCGCGGCAATGTCAGCCACCGCGGCAGCGACGGCCAGTGGCGGGTCTGGGAACATCAACCGGATACGCCGCAGGTGCTGATCCAGTCCATGCAGATGGACAGCCAAGGGCGCCTGTGGCTGTTGTACGAGGGCAAGGGCATTGGCTATCTGACCCCGGACAAGGGCATCGTCTACCAGCGCCCGCCGCCGGACCTGCCGTTGGCGATGAGTTTCACCAAGATGGCGGTCGACGCGCAGGACCGAGTCTGGATCGGCACCCTTGACGGCCTGGTGCTGCGCGACACCGACGGCGTACTGCAGCGCGCGCCGGCGGCGTGGGGCGTGGACAAGGGCCTGTCGTGGCCCTATCGCGCGCCCGATGGGGCGCTGTGGATCGTCGCGGGCGAGCGCCTGTACCGGGTGGAGGATGATCGTCTGGTGCTGGTGCACCGGCTGCCCGGCCAGCTGCACTTGACCGCCATGCTGCAGGACCGCCATGGCGACCTGTGGCTGGGCACCGAGAACCAGGGCCTGCTACGCATCTCGGCGCATGGCCTGGAGCGCCTGCCGGCGGGCCTGAACCTGCCCGGCGGGCGCGTGGTCAGCCTGCGTGAAGACGCCGAGGGCAGCATCTGGGTGGGTGCCAATGGCGGCCTGTACCGCCTGCGCGAAACCCTGTTCAGCAGTTACACCGAACGCGATGGCCTCAGCGGCGACTACGTGCGCACGGTGCTCGAAGACCGGGACCGCCACCTGTGGGTGGGCAGCGCCAGCGGCCTGGACCTGCAGACCGCCGACGGTCGATTCCGCGCGATACCGCTGCACAACCGCGGTGGCAAGGCGCCTTCGGTGCTGAGCCTGGCGCAGGATGCCGGCGGCGATCTGTGGGTGGGCACCTTCGGCGACGGCATCTACCGCTTGCACGCCGATGGACGGCTTCGCCACAACTACGCGGCGGCCGATGGCCTGCCTGGCGGCAACATCCGTGCGATCAGCATCGCGCCTGACGGCGTGGTCTGGGCGGGGACGCAGAAGGGCGTGGTCCGCATCGAGGGTGACCAGGTAACCGTGCCCACCGTTCCTGGCATGCCGGGAGGCCTGACCACCGCGCTGGAACACGATCACCAGGGAAATCTGTGGATCGGCACCATTGAAGGCGTCCGCGTGCTGCGCGGTGACCAGGTGCAGTCGATCGACCTGGCGCCGCTGGGCGGTGGCCGCAGCGTGTTCGGCTTCCACCAGATCGGCGATGCGATGTGGATCAGCAGTGACCGTGGGCTGTACCGCTGGCAGGCGGGGACGCTGGCACGGGTGGGCCTGGAGCAGGGCATGCCGGTGGACGCGGTGTTCCAGCTGGTGCCCGACCGACTGGGCAACGTGTGGATCAGCAGCAACCGCGGAGTACTGCGCACCGACATGGCCACGCTCAACGCCGTGGCCGACGGACGCGCGCCGCGGGTCACGGTGGAGCGTTACAACGAGATCGACGGCATGGCCAATGCGCAGGCCAACGGCAGCTCCGGTCCCTCGGCGATCCTGCGCCAGGACGGCACGTTCTGGGTGGTGACCGCCGGTGGCTTGAGCACGGTCGATCCGCAGCGGCTGCAGCGTTTCCGTGAACGCCCGGCACCGCCTGCGGCAATCGAGAACGTACAGGTCGACGGTGCACCGGTGCACTGGGAAGGCCCCGAGCGCAACCTGATTCCCGGTGGGCGACGGCTTGCGGTGAGCTACGTGGGCCTGAGCTACCTGATGTCCGACCGCATCCGCTACCGCACACGGCTGGAGGGGCTGGACAACGGCTGGGTGGAACGTGGCCCGCAGCGCAGCGTGGAATTCGTCGGCCTGCCGCCGGGTGATTACACGCTGCACGTGGCCGCCGCGCACCCGGGTGGCAGTTGGGGGCATCAGGAAGCAGTGTGGAGCTTTACCGTCGAGCCGTTCTGGTGGCAGCGGCACAGCGTGCAGGCGCTGATCGGGCTGGTGCTGCTGTCCGCGCTGGTGGCGCTGTACCGCTTCCTGCTGCAGCAGTACAAGGCCAGCAACCTGCGCCTGGCACGGCGCGTGGACGAGGCCACCTTCGACCTGCAGGCGCAGACCGTGCACCTGCAGGCGCTGAACCAGGAGAAGACCGAGCTGGCCGAGCGCCTGGCGCGGCAGGCCGAGGCGTTCGAACGGCAGGCCCGCGAAGACGCGCTGACCCGGCTGGCCAACCGTCGCGGCTTCGACGAGGCGCTGGCCCGCGACTTCGCCCGCGCCCAGCGCAGCGGCCATCCGCTTTGCCTGGTGGTGCTGGACATCGACCACTTCAAGGACGTCAACGACCAGCACAGCCACAGCATCGGTGATGCGGTACTGGTGGAAGTGGCCCAGGTGATCGCTGCCGCCAGCCGCGATTCGGACCTGCCGGCACGCACCGGCGGCGAAGAATTCGCGCTGCTGCTCAATGACACCCGGCTGGAGGAAGCGGCGCAGCTGTGCGCGCGCCTGCGTGGCCTGTTCCATGACCACCCGGACTGGGCCGGCATCCCCGGCCTGCGGGTGACCTTCAGCGCCGGCCTGGTGGAACTGGACGGCGACGACCGCACCCCGGCACTGCTGTACCAGCGCGCCGACCGCGCGTTGTACCGCGCGAAGAGTGACGGCAGGGATCGCACGAGCATCGGTTGATCCAATGCAAAGCATCCACGCATGGCGTGGATCTACTGGCATTGCCGTACCAATCGGCGTGCCGACCAACGGTCGGCACCCACCAAAAAGGTGACTCACCACAGCCCTAGCCGGCAGGATCCATCGAGCGCAGCGACCCGCTGTTGCTCCCGCTTTTCTGATCTTTCCGTGGCGCCCGGGAAACTGTCCGTGGCCGGGCGGGTGGGCTGCACAGGGGCGTGAGCCGCATGGATGCGGCGACCGAGCTTACAGGGATGTACTTGCAGCGTCCCCTGCGCAGTCCACCCGCCCGGCCCGCCCAGGAATCGCTGTCAGCCCGCCACGAGGGGCTCCGCCGTTGGCTGCTTCACCGCGGCCAGGCGTTGGCGATCGTGCAGAACAACCGCGCCGTCTGCTCGGTGTCATACACCGCGCTGTGCGCCTCGTTGGCATCCCAGCCCAGCCCGGCCGCCGTGGCCGCGCGTGCCAGCACCGTCTGGCCATAGGCAATGCCCGCCAGGGTGACCGTGTCGAACACGCTGAAGGGGTGGAAAGGGTTGCGCTTGTGCCCGGTACGGGCCACCGCGGCGTTGACGAAGCCGAGATCGAAATGCGCGTTGTGGCCGACCAGGATCGCGCGCTGGCAGCCGTACTTCTTCATCGCTGCACGCACCGGAGTGAAGACGTGGTCCAACGCCGCCTTCTCTTCCTTGGCCAGCCGGAACGGATGGTCGAGGATGATGCCGGTCACTTCCAGCGACTTCGGGTCGATCTCCAGTCCCTCGGCCGGCACCACATGGGCGCTGGCGGTCTGGCCGGGGTAGAGCAGGCCGTTCTCGTCCATCTCGATCGGCACGGCGGCGATTTCCAGCAG
>NZ_JBFTOJ010000080.1:0-30691 GCF_056397905.1 Stenotrophomonas sp. 05L414_2 | reverse complement strand
GCCAGGTAGTAGCCGTTCACGTGCGCTGCGACGGGCGGCCCGCTGTCTTCCACCAGTTGCTGCAGGGTGGGCAGCGGCGCATTTTCGAGGCTGGGGCGCCCGGCGCTATCGAAGCGTAGTTCGCTCAGCCACCAGACCGGGTAGCCGGCCGGATCCGGCGTGCCCACCTGCAGCGTTCCGCCTGAAAGCCTGCTGGCGCCGAAGTAACAGGCCATGCCTTCGTTCATCCAGCGTCGCGGGGACAGGCCACTGGCCTCGGCCAGCAGCTGATGGGTCACTTCATGCAGCATCCACTGATGGGGCGCGTCGCCCTCGCCGGGGTAGGCAAAGGCGTAAGGTCGG
The DNA here is from genome assembly GCF_056397905.1 of Stenotrophomonas sp. 05L414_2. Lineage (NCBI taxonomy): Bacteria > Pseudomonadati > Pseudomonadota > Gammaproteobacteria > Lysobacterales > Lysobacteraceae > Stenotrophomonas > Stenotrophomonas sp. 05L414_2. The sequence goes on along the minus strand of NZ_JBFTOJ010000080.1, from coordinate 30,349 downwards.
CGGTAGTACGCCTCGGCCCATGGGCTGCTGCGGTTGTGTGCCTTGAAGTCGACCTGGTCGCGGTACAGCACCAACTGGAAAGGCCCGGCGGTGCCTCGCTGCCCTACGGTCATCGCATACGACCGATGCAGCGCTTCCACGGCCATGCCGACCGCAGCGGTCTGTTGCGGGTTTGCGGCGCTGTGGATGAGGAAGTGCGGTGTACGCGACGCCATCGCAGGCAGGCCAGGTGGCGCGGTCGTAGCTGATTGGCCCCGGGAATCGCGGTTACCGCCGTCGCTGCAGCCGCCGAGAATCAGCAGCAGGGCGACGGTGGCTAGGCGGAAGCGCGTCATGTGCACCCACGCTACAACAAAAAACCCCGGCAGGCGCTGGGCCTTGCCGGGGTTCTGCAGGCCGGAGCCTGGCGGGAATCAGAACGGAATATCGTCGTCAGCGAAGTCATCCATCGGCGGCGCCGACTGCTGCGGCTGCTGCTGCTGCGGACGCTGCTGGCCGTAGCCACCGCCCTGGTTGCCGCCCTGGTTGTAACCACCGCCCTGGCCGCCACGCTGGTTGCCACCACCACCGCCGCCGTATTCCTGGCGCGGGGCCTGCTGGCGCTGCGGACGCTCTCCGCCAGCGAAGTTGCCACCGCCGCCGCCACCGCCGCCTTCACCGCGGCCGCCCAGCATCTGCATTTCATCGGCGACGATGTCGGTGGAGTACTTCTCCACGCCGTCCTGGCCGGTGTACTTGTCGTAACGCAGGCTGCCTTCGACGTACACCGAGCTGCCCTTGCGCAGGTACTCGCCGGCGATCTCGCCGAGCTTGCCGAAGAACACCACGCGGTGCCATTCGGTACGTTCCTGCTGGTTGCCATCCTTGTCCTTGCGGACGCTGGTGGTAGCCAGGCTGATGCGGGTGATCGCCATGCCGCTCTGGGTGTACTTCACGTCCGGGTCGTTGCCGAGGTTGCCGACCAGGATGACTTTGTTGATGCCGCGCGCCATAGGTACCTTCGTCCGTTGTCCAGGGGCAGGCCGCCAGTGATAGCACGTCCCCGGGCGGGGGTGCAGAGCGCTGGGGTCGCCCCCGGGAAATTTGGGGGAATACGAGAACGGGTCATCTTACCATCCCCTCGGCCGACACCTGGGTCGGGAAAGCCCCCGGCCATGGCCGGAATCCGGCCTGCAGCCCCCTGGGCAGGGCACTGCGCGCGCCCTGCCCCGGCGCGCGGCGCCAGCCCATCGGCGCCCCATGGCATCATTCCCCGATCATTTCCCTGCCGGCCCCCATGACCATCAAAGGCAAAGCCACCTCCCTGGACATCGCCCACCTGGCCGGGGTCTCCCAGCCCACGGTGTCGCGGGCCCTGCGCGGCAGCCCGATGGTCAACGCCGAGACCCGCGAGCGCATCCTGCGCATCGCCCGCGAGCTGAACTACAAGGTCGACAAGAACGCCTCCAGCCTGCGCCTGCGCAATGCCGGCACGCTGGCCCTGCTGTTCTTCGAGGACCCGACCAACGACGACTCGCTGATCAACCCGTTCTTCCACTCGATGCTGGGGTCGATCACCCGCGCCTGCGCGCTGCATGGGCAGGACYTGCTGGTGTCCTTCCAGCAGCTGTCCACCGACTGGCAGGCCGATTACGAAGACAGCAACAAGGCCGATGGCATCATCCTGCTGGGCTATGGCGACTACCACCAGTCGCGCGACCGCCTGCAGCGGCTGGTGGAACAAGGCACCCATTTCGTGCGCTGGGGCGCGGCCCTGCCCGGCCAGCCGGGGGTGTCGATCGGCAGCGACAACTTCCAGGGCGGGCATGACATCACTGCCCACCTGCTGGAACAGGGCTGCCGCCGCATCGCCTTCCTCGGCCATGCCTCCAGCCATTACCCGGAATTCCAGGAGCGCTATCGCGGCCACGTCGAGGCGCTGCGTGCGAATGGCCTGACCGCCGACCCGGCGCTGCAGCACGATGCGATCACCACCGAGGCGTCCGGGCATGAGGCGTGCCTGTCACTGCTGGCCCAGGACCGTTCCATCGATGCGGTCTGCGCGGCCAGCGACCTGATCGCCATCGGCGCGGTGCGCGCGCTGCGCGAACAGGGCCTGCGGGTGCCGCAGGACGTGGCGGTGACCGGCTTCGATGACATCCCGCTGGCAGCCTCGGTGTCGCCGCCGCTGACCACCGTGCAGCAGGACACCAAGCAGGCCGGCCAGCTGCTGGTGGAGAAGCTGCTGGCGCTGATCGGCCGGCAGCCGGTGGAAGGCCAGAGCATTCCGGTGAAGCTGGTGGTGCGCGAGTCGTCGCTGCGCACGTAGCCCTTCGGTGGCGCCAAGCCATGCCCGGCATGCATGCGTGGGACGCAAGGCCGACGACAGCCGGGCATGGCCCGGCTCTACAGGACCTGCATCGCTACGCGCCGCCCGGCATGGCCGTGCGTACCGCCATGCTGAATTCATCCAGCAGGAAGGGCTTGGCGATCATCGCCATGCCTTCGTCGAGGAAGGCCGCGCGCTCCTGTGCCTTTTCCGCATAGCCGGTCATGAACAGGATCGGCAGCGCCGGCCGCGTTTGCCGCGCGATCTCCGCCAGCTGTCGCCCGTTGAGCCCCGGCAGCCCGACATCGGTGACCAGCAGATCGATGCTCTGCGCCGAAGTGAGGATGGGAATCGCCGCATCGGCATCACCCACCACCTGGGCGTGGTAGCCCAGGTCTTCCAGCACCACCGTCACCAGCATCCGTACCTGCTCGTCATCCTCCACCACCAGGATGGACTGGCCGGCGCCGCGCCGGATCGGCTGCGAAGGTGCAGGCGCGTCTTCCACAACGGCCTCCGACAACGGAATGAACAGCAGCACCGTCGTCCCTTCGCCGACATTGGACTGGATCGCGATGTGTCCACCGGACTGCTGCATGAAGCCGTACACCATCGACATGCCCAGCCCCGTTCCCTTGCCGATGGGCTTGGTGGTGAAGAAGGGCTCGAAGGCGCGCTCGACCACTTCCGGCGCCATGCCGGCACCGGTGTCGGCCACCTCCACCAGTGCGTAGTCACCGGCAGGCACGGCCGTGTACTGGCCTTCCCTTACGCTTACCGACGAGGCACGCAGAGTCAGATCGCCGCCGTCCGGCATCGCATCACGCGCGTTGATAGCCAGGTTCAGCAGCGCGCTCTCGAACTGGTTGGCATCCAGCGTGGCGTGCAGGGGCAGCGGCGAGGGTTCGGCGTGGATGCGCACCGCCTCGCCCAGGGTGCTGTGCAGCAGGTGCTGCACCGAAACCAACAGCGTGTTGAGCTCCACCGGACGCGCATCCAGCGACTGCCGCCGGGAGAACGCCAGCAGGCGCTGGGTCAGTGCCGCGGCACGCTGGGCCGAGGCGGTGGCGGTGTCGAGAAAACGTTCGAGGTCGTCGACCCGGCCCATGTCCAGGCGCAGCCGGACGATGTCCAACGCGGACAGGATGCCGGTCAGCATGTTGTTGAAATCGTGGGCGATGCCGCCGGTCAACTGGCCGATCGCCTCCATCTTCTGTGACTGCCGCAATGCAGCGTCGCTGGCCTCGCGCGCCGCCATCTGCGCTTCCAGTTCACGGGTGCGCTCGGCCACCATCGCCTCCAGCGCGTGCGCGTGCTGTTGGCTGCTGGCAAGGGCCAGCTTGGCCGCGGTGATATCGGTGACGAATACGTGGAAGCCGTCGATGCGCCCCTCGCCATTGCGGCGCGGCGAGTAACGCACTTCGCAGTCCCGGCGCCCATACACGCGATGTGGCCAGACGATCTCGAACATGGCCTCGCGACCGGCCAACGCGGCTTCCATCGCCGGGCGACGCTGCTGCCATACGGTCTCGCCGATGACCTCGCGCACATGCGTGCCGATCACTTCGCCGGTAGCCAGTTCGAACCAGTTTTCATAGGCCTTGTTGGCGAAGCGGAAGCACAGCGAGCGGTCCACGAATGCGATCAGCACCGGCATTGCATCGGCGATCAATCGCAGCTCGGACTCGCTGCGCGCCAGCGCCGCACGGCCATCGGCCAAGGCGGTGACCTGGTCGCGCACCACGAACTGCTTGCCGCGCGCGCGCAGCGCGCCCTGCACAGCGCTGAGCAACGACATGCTGCCCAATGGCCGGTCCATCTCCACTACGTTGATCGAGCCGGGCAACAACGGTTCACGGGTGGAACGCCGGTAGGAACGCGCCGAGCGCAGCAGGATGAACGGAATGTCCGACCAGGCCGGCTGCTGCTGCAGCGCCTGCAGCAGTACCTCGCTGCCGCGTGCCACCGCTTCCTGGGTCACCACCACCAGCCCGGTGCAGTCATCGAGTTGCTCAGCCAGCACTTCCAGGCTTGGCGCGATGCCTGTCCTCAACCCTGCGCCGGCCAGCACCGCCGCGATGCTGTCGGCATCACGGCCGAAGGGGGCGACGATACGGACAACGGTGCCGCCCTCATCGCTATCGGACATCGGACTGGCCCAGCAGCGCTGCGCTGTCGCCGACGAACTCCGGCGTGCCGGTGAGGATGCCCTGGAAATCGGCCAATGCGGCACTGACCGTGATGCCGCGCCCGTCGATCTTCAGTTCGCGGATGGTGTCTTCATGCGCACCGCCGCGGTTCTTGATCACCGAGATCGCCTTGCGGATGCGTCCCTGGGCTTCGAAGAATCGGAACAGCACCACCGCATCAGCGATGTAGGACACATTGAGGCTGCCGGTGGACATGGTGCCGACCAGCCCATGCTGCGGGTTGATCATGAAGGTCGCCACACCCTTCTGGTTGAGGTAGGACAGCATCTCGTGCAGCTGCAGCATCAGCTGTTTTTCCTGCGGCATGGCGGTCACGTAGCCGTTGAGGCTGTCGATCACCAGCACACGGCAGTTGCGCTCCTCCACGGACTTGCGCAGGTTCCAGGAGAACTCCCCGGGCGACACTTCGGCCGGGTCGATCTGCAGGATCTCCAGCAGGCCGGAGCGCAGATGCTTGTCCAGATCGATATCCAGCGCCGAAGCGCGCGCCAGCAGCGTGCCCACGCGCTCGTCGAACTCGAAGATGCAGCTGCGCTCGCCGCGCTCGCAGGCCGCCCACACATACTGCAGCGCCACGTTGGTCTTGCCGCTGCCGGCCGGGCCGGTCAACAGGGTGGAGGTACCGCGCAGCGGACCGCCGCCCAGCAGCCGGTCGATCTCGGCCACGCCGCTGCTGATGGGCGTTCCGACGAACCGTCCGTGATGTTCCGAGGCGATCAGGCGGGGGAAGATCTGCACGCCRCCGCGACGGATCACCATGTCGTGGTAGCCGGCAACGAAATCGACGCCCCGCAGCTTCTGCACCTGCATCCGGCGCCGGGCAGGGCCGAAGTCCAGGGTCAGGCGTTCCAGCGAGACCACGCCGTGGCACAGGCTGTGCAGCTGGCCGTCGCGCTCATCGCCGGTGGACGTCAGGTCGTCCACCAGGAAAACCGTCGCACTCTTGGGCGCGAAGAACTGCTTGAGTGCGAGGATCTGCCGACGATAGCGCAGCGAATCCTGTGCCAGCAGGCGCAGTTCCGACAACGAATCGAACACCACCCGGGTCGGCCCGATGCTGTCCACCTTGGACATGATCAGGTTGACCGTCTCGTCCAGCTCCATTTCCCACGAATGCAGCACCGACTGCAGGCGGCCATTGCCCATCGCCCCTTCGGCCGAACCCAGCTCGAACAGGTGCAGACCGTCCAGCGACCAGCCGTGCGCCAACGCGACTTCGCGCAGCTCCTCGGCGGTCTCGGACAGGGTGATGTAGAGGCAGCGCTCGCCGCGCCGCAGGCCTTCCAGCAGGAACTGCAGGGACAGCGTGGTCTTGCCGGAGCCCGGCGGCCCCTCAAGCAGGTACAGCCGCGCCTGCGGCAGCCCGCCACCAATGATGCTGTCCAGTCCTTCAATTCCGGTTGTGATCCGCATGCGTGCCTGCATCGACGTCGACGTTTGAGGGGGAAAGCCTATCGGCGCCCCTGTCGACGCATTGTGTGATCCAGCGCAAGTCCAGATCCGCATTCAGAATGCCTTCACGGCGTTGGCGCCGGTTCCGGCCTTGGGCCCGCACGCCAGTGCCGACGCGCGTGCGATGCGCTAGATTGGCGCCACGACGCACCAATCCACCCTTCCGGGAGAAGGCCTTTGTCCTCCGCCAGCATTTCCCACACCGCACCGGTGACGGCGGCGGACGGCGCGTTGCACCTGGGCTGAGGCCCACGCTCCTGCCCTCGTACCGGCAATGCCCTTCCGGGCAGTTCCCTGTCGAGGTTCCCATGCTCATTCCCGCGTCCGCGCACGACGTGCGCGCGCTGCTGTCCTGCACCGATCCCGCTGACGAAGCGGTCGCCCCGCCCGATGTGATCGCCATGCTGGCCGACCTCACCGCCTCCATCGAGCCCCGCTTTGCTCCAGCCGCATGGCGGATCGTCGAGGCCGGCCACACGGTTGGCCTGCTGTCCCTGACCTGCGCGCCGCGCGCCGGCGTACTCACCCTCGGCTATGGCGTCGCCCCGGCCCACCAGGGACGCGGGCTTGCCGGCGCCGCACTGGCCGCGTTCGTGCAATGGGCGTGGACCGACCCGCGCGTACACATGCTGAAGGCGGAAACCGCCGTGGCCAACCTGCCCTCGCAGGCTGTGCTGCGCCGGAACGGTTTCTGCGTGGCCGGCCAGCGCATGGATGCCGAGGACGGTGCGCTGCTGTGCTGGCAGCTGGGCCGCCCGCCAACGGCACCATGACCAAAGGGGCATGACGCCACCCCCGTTCAGCGCGATAAACAGCAGATCAACACACGGAAAGGTGTACGTCGCATGCTGAAGATCGATTCGCTGTCCAAGACGTACGCCAACGGCGTACACGCGTTGAACGGGGTCACACTGGATATTCCCCGCGGCATGTTTGGCCTGCTCGGGCCCAACGGCGCGGGGAAATCCTCGCTGATGCGCACGCTGGCCACCCTGCAGGAGGCCGACAGCGGCAGTGCCACCCTGAGCATTCCGGGTGAGTCGCCGATCGACGTGCTGCGCGACAAGGATGCCGTGCGCCGCCGGCTGGGCTACCTGCCGCAGGATTTCGGCGTGTACCCGAAGGTCAGCGCACTGGACCTGCTGGAACACTTTGCCGTACTGAAGGGCTTGACCCAGCGCGGTCAGCGCCGCGAGGTGGTCGATGGCCTGCTGCAGCAGGTGAACCTGTGGGATGCACGCAAGCGCAAGCTGGGCACCTACTCCGGCGGCATGCGCCAGCGCTTCGGCATCGCCCAGGCGCTGTTGGGCGACCCGCGCCTGGTGATCGTCGACGAACCCACCGCCGGCCTTGATCCGGAAGAGCGCAACCGCTTCCTCAACCTGCTGGCGGCCATCGGCGAGAACGTGGCGGTGATCCTGTCCACCCACATCGTCGAGGACGTGACCGACCTGTGCCCCACCATGGCGATCATGAACAAGGGCCAGGTGCTGCTGACCGGTCGCCCCACCGATGCGATCGAGGCGTTGCAGCAGCAGGTCTGGCGCAAGCAGGTGGAGCCTTCCGAACTGGCCGACCACGAGGCGCGCTACACGGTGCTGTCCTCGCGCCTGGTCGGCGGCCGCCCGGTGATCCACGTGCACAGCGCCAGCGACCCCGGTGATGGCTTCACTGCAGTGGCCCCCGATCTCGAGGATGTGTACTTCCAGCGCCTGCGCCTGCAGGCGCGTGCCCGTGCAGCCTGAGCGGAGCACACCATGATCCTCACCTTCTTCCGCTTCGAGCTGCGCGAGCAGCTGCGTTCGCCGCTGCTGTGGCTGCTGGCGTTCCTGTTCGCCGCGCTGGCCTTCGCCGCCGCCTCCTCCGAAGCCGTACAGATCGGCGGCGGCGTCAACAACGTGCACAGCAATGCGCCGATCGTCGTCGCGCGCTTCATGGGCATCTTCACCATGATGGGCATGCTGGTGTCCACGCTGTTCGTCAGCAATGCACTGCTGCGCGACTTCGAGCTGGGCACCTCGGAGCTGATCTTCGCAAGCCCGATCAAGCGCCGCGATTACCTGGCCGGACGCATCCTGGCAGCGATCTGCGCCAGCCTGGTGGTGTACCTGATCATCGCGCTGGGCATCTTCCTGGGGCCGTTCATGCCCTGGGTGGACAAGGCCCGCGTCGGCCCGGTTTCGCTGGCCAGCTATGCCTGGACCTTCACCTGGATCGTGCTGCCCAACGTGTTGTTCACCACCGCCCTGCTGTCGCTGCTGGCGGCGCTGACGCGCTCGATCCTGTGGGTCTACATCGGCCTGGTCGGCTACTTCGTGCTGTATGGCGTGAGTGCCTCGCTGCTGAGCGATATCGACAACGTCTGGGTCGCCACGCTGACCGAGCCACTGGGCATGCGCGCGCTCGGCCGCACGGTCCGCTACTGGGCCGCCGAGCAGAGCAACACCCGCCTGCCCGAGGTGGCGGGCTACCTGCTGGCCAACCGTGCCCTGTGGCTGGGGGTGGCCGCCGTCTTGTTCACCGCCACTTTCGCTCTGTTCCGCACCGAGCGTACCGGCAGTGGGCGCAGGCGTTGGGGCCGTCGCCAGGCCGTGGCCAGCGCCGATGCGCCGCGACCGGCGGCGATCACCGCGCCGCGCGTGCGCCCCCGCTTCAGCGCGGCAACCGGCTGGCACCAGTTCGTGCGCCAGGTGCGCTTTGACACCCTCGGCGTCCTGCGCGGGGTGCCGTTCATCGTGCTGCTGGTGCTGGGCCTGGCAAACTTCATCCCCGCCGCCCTGCACCAGAGCGCGGTCTATGGCACGCCGATCTGGCCGGTCACCACCGAAATGCTGTCGGCCCTGCAGGGCGCCTACAGCTGGCTGCTGGTGATCATCGTGCTGTTCTATTCCGGCGAACTGGTCTGGAAGGAGCGCGCGGTCCGCTTGAACGAAGTCAACGACGCCATGCCCGTACCCAACTGGGTACCGCTGCTGGCCCGGCTGACCACCCTGGTGGTGATCGTCGCCTGCTTCCAGGCCATCGGTGCGGTGGTGTCGATGGCCATGCAGCTGGTGCAGGGTTACACCCACCTGGAGCCGCTGCTGTACCTGAAGGTGCTGGCCCTCGGTTCGGTGTTCTATGTGCTGATGGGCGGCATGGCGCTGGTCCTGCAGGTCCTGACCAACAACAAGTTCTTCGGCTACGCGCTGTTGATCGTGGTGATGATCGCGCAGGTCGCGCTGGGCCTGCTGGACTACACCCAGAACCTGTACAACTTCGGCAACTGGCCCAACGCCCCGTACTCGGACATGAACGGCTACGGCCACTTCCTGCCTGGGCAGCTGGTCTTCCAGGCCTATTGGGGCCTGCTGCTGGCCGCGCTGCTGTTCCTTGCCTCCGCGTTCTGGGTGCGCGGCGTCGGCGCCAGTGCGCGTGACCGGTTGAAGCTGGCGGCACGCCGCCTGCGCGGTCCTACCGGCGCGGGCTTTGCCGTATCCCTGCTCGGCTTTGTCGCGCTCGGCGGATGGTTGTACTGGAGCACCAACATCCGCAATGAATTCCTGTCTCCCGACCAGCAGCGCGACCTGCAGGTGCGCTACGAGCGCGAGCTGTCCAAGTACAGGAACCTGCCGCAACCGCGCATCATCGCCGTCGACAACCGCGTGGACCTGCATCCGGAAACCCAGTCGATGGTCATCGATGCCGACTGGACGGTGCGCAACACCCACGCTGCCCCGATCAGTGACATCCACATCGCGATGGGCGATGACCGGAATCTGGTCAAAGTCGACCTGGGCGGGCAGACCCTGGCCTTCCATGATGTCGACCTGGGTTACCGCATCTACCGCCTGGCCACGCCATTGCAACCCGGCGAGCAGCGCCAGGTGCACTTCCGCGTCGAACAACGCCCCAAGGGCATCACCGCCGGCCAGGCACCCAGCAACATCGTGGACAACGGCACGTTCTTCAACAGCACCCTGCTGCCGTCATTCGGCTACGACCCGCGCGGCGAGCTGGAGGACCGCAACGAACGGCGCAAGCGCGGGCTGGGTGAGCCGACCCGCATGCCGAAGCTGGAGGATGAAGCAGCACGTGCCAACACCTACATCTCCGACGACGCCGACTGGCTGGACTTCCGTACCACCATCTGCACCGCACCGGACCAGGTCGCGCTGGCCCCGGGCTACCTGCAGCACGAGACCACCGTGAACGGCCGCCGCTGCTTCAGCTATGCGATGGACCGGCCCATGCTCAACTTCTACGCCTATCTGTCTGCGCGCTGGCAGGTGAAGAAGGGCATGTACAAGGACATTCCGATCGAGGTGTACTTCGACCCGGCCCATGCCTACAACGTGGACCGCATGATCGAAGCGGTGCAGAAGTCGCTGGCCTACTACGAGGCGAACTTCACGCCCTACCAGCACCGCCAGGTGCGCATCATCGAGTTCCCGGGCTACCAGAGCTTTGCCCAGTCCTTCGCCAACACCATCCCCTACTCCGAGTCGATCGGCTTCATCGCCGACCTGCGTGACCCGGACAAGGTGGACTACGTGTTCTACGTCACCGCGCATGAGATCGCACACCAGTGGTGGGCGCACCAGGTGATCGGTGCCAACGTGCAGGGCGCCACGGTACTGTCCGAATCGCTGTCGCAGTACTCGGCGCTGATGGTGATGGAAAAGGAGTACGGCCGCGCGCACATGCGCCAGTTCCTGAAGACCGAACTGGACCGCTACCTGGCCGGCCGTGGCGGCGAGCGCATCGAGGAACTGCCGCTGGAACGGGTGGAGAACCAGCAGTACATCCACTATCGCAAGGGCTCGCTGGTGTTCTACCGCCTGCGTGAGGAAATCGGCGAACAGGCGCTGAACCGCGCCCTGCAGCGCTTCCTGCAGGACAAGGGCTACCAGCAGCCGCCGTACACCACCTCGCGGGAGCTGCTGGACTACCTGCGTGCGGAGACCCCGGCCGACCGCCAGCAGCTGCTGACCGATCTGTTCGAGAAGATCACGCTGTACGACAACCGGCTGGAGACCGCCAGCGCGCGCAAGCGTGCCGATGGCCGCTACGACGTCACCCTGAAGCTGCACGCCGCCAAGGTCCATGCCGATGGCCAGGGCAAGGAAACGCCGGCCACGCTGGACGACTGGGTCGAGATCGGCGTGTTCGCCAACGGTCCCTCGGGCAAGGAACGCGACCAGAAGGTGCTGTACCTGCAGCGCCATCACATCACCACGGCAGCGCCGACGATCACGGTGATGGTGGATGYCAAGCCGGACGAGGCCGGTTTCGATCCGTACAACAAGCTGATCGACCGGGTGAGCGAAGACAACCGGCGCAAGGTGACGATGTGATGTGAGTGGCGGTGCCGGCCTTCGGGCCGGCACCGATCTCCTACGGCATCCACGCATGGCGTGGATCTACGGGGATGCATCCACGCATGGCGTGGATCTACTGGAATGCATCCATGCGCGGCGTGGATGCCGTACTGACCGGTTGACGCCCTGGGCTACGCTGCGGGGCCCTGCGAACCGGCCTTCGGCCCCAGCACCGCCAGCAGCACGTAGATCACGATCGACGCCACGGTGCCGAGTGCAGCCAGCAACATGAAGGCAAACTCCGAACGGCCCTGCAGCCCTGCCCAAACGCCCAGATGCCAGGCAGCGCCAAGATTGATCAGCCAGGCGATGACGAACACCGGCCACTGCACGATGCCGACCGCGCTCAGCAATGGCGCGGCGATGAGGGCTGCGACGATGGCGCCGATCAGGAAGACCAGGGCAAGACGGGAATGGCGGGCCGAGGCGGTGCTCATGCGCTCAACCCGCGGACCATCACCAGCACCGGGAAGCCACGCGTGTCGGACTCGACAACGGGCTTCCACCCCAACCGCGCATACAGACCACCGTCCAGCGACTCGGTCTGCAGATAGAGCTGCGATATGCCCATCGACCGGGCCTGCTTCACTGCGTGTTCGACAAGCGTGCTGGCCAACCCTCGCCCGCGTTGGCTGTCGGCCACATACACGCTTCCCAGCCAGTGCTCATACTCGGGAAAACCGGGCATCTCACCGCGCTTGAGCTGCACGGCGCCGACCACCTGCCCATCGTCGATTGCCGCCAGCAGATGCGGGAATCCCTGCGCGTCCTTGGGCTTGCGCAGCCGCAGACGCTCATCTTCCAGAGTGAAGCCTGCATCCTTTCCCCACTGCGCGTGATACCACTGCGCCAGCTGCTCGCACTCCGGCGCTGCCGGCGCCAGCGTCCTGAACTCCATGGGTAACCTCGCTGTCCTGATCGTCCTTCAGGAAAGCATGCTTCACCCCTGCAGTCACTGCAAATCGTTGCAATCAATCCAACCGTGCATGGGATCGGCTCCCCGGCGATATGCACCTCAGCCCTGCGAGAAGTCCTTCAGGATCTCGCCGACGCCGCTGGGCGAGATCTCGAAGCCCAGCGTAGTACCCGGGTTGATCACCACGCCGTAGCCGCCCGGCACGCGGCGCAGCACGTCCAGCATCAGCCAGCGGACCTGATGCTCGGCCTGCTGGCTGTAGATGCCCACCCGCGCCGGATCGGTGAACACGGCCACGTGCAGGGTGCCCTGCTTGTCGAACAGCAGCGGATCGAAGCCACTCCCATCGGGCGTGACCAGGCTGCCCGTCAGCAGCACCACGTCCAACGACGAAGAGGCTGCCGGCCAGCGGCCGGCACTACCGTTTCCGCTGGTCACTGCGCGGTCAGCGCTTCAGTCGCTGGTCGCGCGCCAGCTGGTCTGCCATGGCCTTGTCCAGTTCGGCCTGCAGGGCCGGCTGCTGCACGTCCGCATCCAGCACAAACACCTTCACCCCGTGCGCCGGCACCTCCGCCTTCAGGCTGCCCTTCACCGTCACCTGGCCACCGTCCAGCGCGTCGCGCCAGAGGCCGGGCTGCAGGTAGCGGTCGACGCTGAAGGTCTTCGTGGCATCGCCCTTGTTCAGCAGCACCAGCGCGGTCTGCGCCACGTCGCCATGCTGCAGCACACGGAAGAACACCGCTTCATCGCCCTGCAGACGTTCGTTCACCTGCAGGCCGCGCTGCAACGCCGGCGTACTCTCGCGCAGCTTGGCGATGCGCTGCAGCGGGGCGAAGATCGGGCTCTGCGGGGCTGCATCCACCCGCGGCTGGCCGAAGTAGGCACGGTTGCCGGCGTGCTCCGCACGGCCGCGCATGAAGCCGGTTTCCGATCCGTAATAGACCACCGGAATGCCGCGCGCGGTGAACAACCAGTTGTGCGCGTCGATGAAGCCGCTGTCCCTGGCCTGCAGGCGCGGCATGTCGTGGTTGTCGTAGAAACTCATCAGCTCATACGGGTTGGCGTACGGGCCACCGGTCAGGTGCAGCGGCTCAGCCAGCGTTTCAAAGCCCTTGCCGGCGCTGCCGAAGGCCTGCTCCAGCGCGCCGCGCAGCGGGAAGTCGAGCACGCTGACATTGGCGTTGGCCGGCCAGGTGTGTTCGGCGATGCTGGCGGCGTTGTAGTCGAACGCTTCGCCGAACATGAACATGCCCGGATGCTGCGCGCGGATGCGGTTGACGAACTCGTGCCACCACGGATGCGGCAGCCAGCCGATGGTGTCGATGCGCAGCGCATCCACGCCCTGCGCGGTCCACTGCAGGTACGCCCCCACCAGGTAGTCCATCACTGCCGGGTTGTCCTGGTTGAAGTCGCCCAGCTCGGCCAGGTTGCCATCGAAGATCGAGCCGTCCTTGCTGTCGACCGGGCCGATGTTGTTGTAGAACGCGTGCAGCGGATTGTGCTTCGGGTCCAGCTTCTGTGGCGGCAGGTTCTGGTGGTCGGCGATCAACCTGCCGCCCTTGTCGAAGATCTGGCCGAACTGCGGCTGCCGCTTGGGCATGGTCCAGGCCGGCGAACCGTGGTTGCCGACGATGTCCAGCACCACCTTCAGGCCGGCGCCGTGCAGGCCCTTGGTCAACCCGGCAAAATCCAGGTCCCTGCTCGGCAGGTGCTCGTCCAGCGCGTAGAAGTTGACGCCCCAGTAGCCGTGGTAGCCGGTCTTGCCACGGTCGGTCAGGGTGCTGGTACAGCTGATCGGCTTGCTGCCGGTGAAGGCTTCATCCGGGTTGTCGACGATGGGCGTGATCCACACCGCGCCGAAACCGAGGTTGCGGATGTAGTCGGCATTGTCGAGCACACCACGGAAATCGCCACCGAGATAGCCGATGTTGCCGTCCACCTTGTCCGGGCATGGCACCGGAATATCGAAGGTACGGTGCTTGCCGCCCTGGTCGCGATGGTCGTTGGACGGATCGCCGTTGACGAAGCGGTCGGTGACCACGAAGTACACCGCGTCACTGGCGAACGGCTCGGTGGTACCAACATAGGCCGGGCGTGGCGCGGCCGAAGCATGGCCAGCGAACAGCACAAGGGATACAGCAGCAGACAGGGCACCACGCATCACACCACCTCCGGACGGGACGGAACCCGCAACACGCACAGACCGGCAATCAACAGACTGMAGCCACCCAGCACCAGGACATGCATCGGCTGCCCCCCCAGCCATGCACGCAGGGCAAAACCGAGCGCGCTGGCCGCGACCAGCTGCGGGATCACGATGAAGAAATTGAAGATGCCCATGTACACGCCCATCTTCGCTGCCGGGACGCTGTCCGACAGCAGCGCATAGGGCAGCGACAGGATCGAGGCCCAGGCAAAGCCGACGCCGACCATCGACAGCAGCAGCCACTGCGGATCGTCGATGAACATCATCGAGATCAACCCTGCCCCACCCAGCCACAGGTTGACCAGGTGGCTCCAGCGCAGGCCGATCGCCCGCACCATCGGCGGGATCAGCAGCGCGGCCAGTGCGGCGAAACCGTTGTAGGCACCGAACAGCACGCCCACCCAGTTGGCACCTTCGTTGTAGGCCGCCGATTCGACATCGGTGGAGCCGAAATGCATGCCGGCCACTGCGCGCGTGGTGAAGATCCACATCGCGAACAGGGCGAACCAGGAAAAGAACTGCACCCAGGCCAGCCGGCGCATGGTGATCGGCATCGCGCGCAGGTCGCCGACGATGGCGGCCAGCATGTGCGTACCCGGTAGTACCCGCGCCGCCGCCAGCAGTGCGCCGTAACCCGCGCACAGGCCGGCCAGCACGTACAGCATCTTGTCGCCCTGGCGCCACGCGATCAGTGCCGCCAGCAGCACGCCGAGACCGAGCCACAGCGCAACCTGCGTCCACGGTGCGGGCCCGCTGACCGCGGCCCCGGCGTGATGCGCCGGTGGTTCGGCATCATCGAAGCTGGCCAGCTCGTCGGGCGAATACTCACGGGTGCTGACCACCGTCCAGGTGATCGCCGCCAGCAGCACCACCGCGCCGAAGTAGAACGCATAGCGCACGGTATCGGGCACCTCGCCCGCCGCTGCCGTGTTGGCAACACCGAAGTGGGCCAGGATGAAGGGCAGGAAGCTGGCAACGATCGCGCCGACGCCGATGAAGAAGCTCTGCATGGCATAGCCCGCCGGGCGCTGCCGCGGTGCCAGCTGGTCGCCAACGAAAGCGCGGAACGGCTCCATCGACACGTTGATCGAGGCGTCCAGCACCCACAGCGTGCCAGCCGCGATCCACAGCGTCGGCGAGTTCGGCATCACCAGCAGGGCCAGCGTGGTCAGCACCGCGCCGATCATGAAGAACGGGCGGCGCCGTCCCCAGCGTGTCCACGTGCGGTCGGACAGGTAGCCGATCACCGGCTGCACCAGCAGGCCGGTCAGCGGTGCGGCGATCCACAGTCCGGGCACCGCGTCCATGTCCGCACCCAGTGTTTCGAAGATGCGGCTGGCGTTGGCGTTCTGCAGGGCAAAGCC
The DNA here is from genome assembly GCF_056397905.1 of Stenotrophomonas sp. 05L414_2. NCBI lineage: Bacteria > Pseudomonadati > Pseudomonadota > Gammaproteobacteria > Lysobacterales > Lysobacteraceae > Stenotrophomonas > Stenotrophomonas sp. 05L414_2. The sequence continues at coordinate 14,533 of NZ_JBFTOJ010000080.1, read as the reverse complement.
GAACTGGATGCCAAGGAAGCCAAAGCACATGTTCCAGATCTGCCAGAACGACAACTGCGGCTTTGCAGGACGGCTCATCGTGCGTCCTCTGCTGCCGCCACCGGCGCAATCTTCAGCGCCTGGACCTGGGCCTGGTTCAGCACGCCATCACGCCCGCCCTTGCCGCCGGTGTAGTGCGCGAAGTGCTGCAGCGCGCTCATGTTGAAGCCCTCTTCCAGCGTCACCGTGCAGCGGCCTTTGGGTACCGCGAAGGTTGCCGCGGTCGAGTCCTGCGCCGCCACGCTGTGCGGCAGCGTTACCGTGTGCCGCTGCGGAGGCTGGCCCTTGCACTGCACGGCCAGCTGCTTCACCGCCGCGGTCACACCGGTGTTGATCGGGCCGTTCGGGTTGCTGTACTGCAGGCGCAGGCGCACGTGGCCCGCGCTGGCTGCATTGAACTGCCATTGCCGGCTGCCCCGCAGCACCTGCTGCGGGCCGACGCAGACCATCGGGCTGTGCAGGGATTCCAGCGCACCTTCGCGCCGGGTCAGGCTCAGGCAGTGCTGCAGGCCATCATCGCCGACGCGCACCTGGCCCTTGCTGGCCGTGGCCGCGACACCGTCCTGCCAGAGGACCTGGCCGGCAGCCACCGCGACCGACCAGCCCTTGCCACTGCGCTTTGCCTGCGGTGCCAGCGGCGTGGCCGGTGCTCGCGCATTGGCATCGGCACGCGGCACATCACGGCTCACGGCTGCCGGCGCAGCGACCAGCTGCACGGTGGTCGTGGTGCCGCGCGTACGCGTTTTTCCCGCGATCAACAAGCCAGCGCCCACCTGCTTCGGGCGCTCCAGCACATAGCGCTTGCCGCCCGCCTCCAGACTGATCCGCTTCTGCTTTCCGAACAGCTCCGGCACCAGCTCGGCCGGCAGCTTGGGCTGCACGCGACCGTCGTCCTGCACGCCGAACACGCCTTCGGTGACCATCGACAGATAGCCGGCCACCGACCACAGCTGGCGCTCGGAGTTGACCACCGGCCCGCTCAACGCGCCTTCGTCCACGTGCACGGCCTGRCTGACCAGCTCGTAGTTCTCCATGTTGGAACCTGCCAGCGCCGCCCCTTGCATCAGCGAGCGGATCTCGGCAGCAATGCGCGGCGCATCGTCCACCTCGCGCGCCGCGCGCAGCGAGTACGCACTGACGAACGGCCAGATCGCACGGTTGTGGTAGATCGGCTGCTGCGCTTCCTGCGGCCACACCACCGGGCTGCCGGCAGCACCCATCGGATAGCCCGCCAGCGCCCGCCGCGCACGCTCAGCAGGCAGCACGTCGGCGAGGATGCCCAGCGACAGGCCGAGCAGATCGATCTTGGCGTACGGCACCGGGTGCGCCGCCTCGCCGATGTAGCTCATGTACTGGCCCATGTCTTCGCGCCAGAAGCGCGCGTCGATCTGCACCGCCAGTGCATCGGCCCAGGCCCTGTACTGCTCGCTGCGCTCGTCGCCAAGCTGCGCGGCCATCTGCTGCGCCAGGCGCAGCGCCTGGTAATGCAGCACGTTGGTGGACAGCGCGTAGGAATCACCGATGAAGCGCACGTCCTCGCGCGTCCAGTCCGGATAGGTCTGCTCGCGCCAGTCAAGGAACGAGGTCTCGCCGCGATACAGGCCCATCTGCGCGTCGAACACCATCGCCCGGTCCTGCGCCAATGTGCCCTGCAGGGCCTGCCAGACCTGCTCGGCAAACGCAGGATCATCCAGCAGGTGGCGTGCGGCGAGGAACCACACCACGCGGTCGCTGCTGATCGGCCAGCTGCCACCGGAGCCGGTGTCCTGGGCCACGAACAGGCCGGGCGTATGCCCGTCGCGCGCAGCCGACAACTTGAACTGCAGCGACTGACGGGTGCGCTTCGGGTCCAGCTTCGCCAGCGCCAGATCGGCTGCAAAGCTGACGTCACGCGTCCACACATACGGCCAGCGCGCGCCGGTCTGGAAGCACTCGCACGGTACCGGACGGCCTTCGTCGAAGGCCGGATCGCGGATGGCATCCACCCGGTCCTGGTCCATTTCCTGCTGGGCCAGCGCGAACAGCGCATCGAACATCACGCTGCCGGTCTGGCTGCGCATGGGCGCGGCGGCGATGCGCACCTCACCCTTCGGCGCATGCAGCACGAAGCTGCCCTTGGCAGCGGATTCGGCGCGCGCCTGGCGGCCGTCGAATGTCAGGTCGGCCGCGTGCGCGGTCGTCCCCAGCGCTGCCCCCAGGGCAGCGGTCAGGCAAATGATCTTCAGCATCGAAGCGGCAGACCGGCTTGCGCCCGTCGACCTCCCTCCCTCTCTGCACCGTTGTGGGTCCGCACTGCCGTTGCCGGCGTGCGGGCGCGGCACCTCCCTCAAGGTGCCCTGGCCCCATGGTAGACGCGGGGCTGTCGACTGCGTCCAGCTGCATACGTATTCATGGCGTGCAGTACCGGCAGGCCTGTCGGCCTGGCTTATGGTCCGGGTCTGTCAACGGCGCCTTGGGAGGGGAAATGCCGACGTCACCCACAATGGTACGCGCAGTGTTCGCGCACGCTTTCGGCCTGGCCCTGCTGGGATGGGCCGCGCTGGCACAGGCGGCGGCACCGCAGATCGCCAGCGTAGAATCACCGGACAAGGTGCTGAAGGTCAGCCTGGTGCTGGACGGCGGTACCGCGCGCTACCGCGTCGAGCGCCTCGGCCAGACCGTGGTGGCCGATTCGAAGCTGGGTTTTGAACTGCGCGATGGTCGCCTCGACCGCGACTTCAGCCTGCTGGCGCAGGAACGGCGCAGTGTCGATGACAGCTGGGAACAGCCCTGGGGCGAGCGCCGGCTCACCCGCAACCACTTCAACGAACTGACCGTGCACCTGGCCGAAGGCACCGGCAGCAAGCGCCGGCTGGACCTGGTGTTCCGCGCCTACGACGACGGCCTGGGCTTCCGCTATGTGTTCCCCGAGCAACCGAACCTGCGCGAAGCGATCATCGATGACGAGCTGACCGAGTTCGCCATCGCGCCGGAGTCCACCGCATGGTGGATACCCGCGGGCGAGCCGATCCATTACGAATACCTGTACCAGCGCACCCCGCTGCGCGAAGTGCCGCTGGTGCACACGCCGATGACCCTGCGCAGCCACGACGGCCTGCACGTGGCCATCCATGAGGCGGCACTGGTCGACTACGCGGGCATGTGGCTGCGCCGCACCGAGGGCCAGCGCCTGCGCGCCCAGCTTTCGCCTTCGGCCGAAGGCTGGAAGGTGCGCCGCGCCCTGCCCTTCGCCACGCCATGGCGCACCCTGCAGATCGCCGACCGTGCCGGCGGCCTGGTCGAGTCCGACCTGATCCTCAACCTCAACGAGCCCAATGCGCTGGGCGATGTGAGCTGGGTGAAACCGGCCAAGTATCTGGGCGTGTGGTGGTCGATGCACCTGGATGAAGAGAGCTGGGYCACCGGACCGAAGCATGCGGCCACCACCGCAAAGACGCGGAAAGTGATCGATTTCGCCGCCGCGCACGGCTTCCGTGGTGTGCTGGTGGAAGGCTGGAATCCTGGCTGGGACGGCAACTGGGTCGGCAACGGTTACGACTTCGACTTCACCCGCGCCACGCCGGATTTCGACATCGAATCATTGTCGGCGTACGGGCTGAAGAAGGGCGTGCACCTGATCGGCCATCATGAAACCGGCTGTGCGATCGAACACTACGAAGACCAGCTGGGTGCTGCGCTGGATCTGTATGCGCGGCTGGGCGTGGACCAGTTCAAGACCGGCTACGTCTGCGACGACGGCCAGGTTGATCGCCGCAATCCGGCCGGCGGCCCGCTGTGGCGCGAGTGGCACGACGGGCAGTTCATGGCCCGCCATCACCTGAAGGTGGTGCAGGAAGCCGCCCGTCGGCACCTGTCGGTGAACCCGCACGAGCCGATCAAGGACACCGGCCTGCGCCGCACCTACCCGAACTGGATTTCCCGCGAAGGCGCACGTGGCATGGAATACAACGCCTGGGGCCAGCCACCGAACCCGCCCGAGCATGAGGTCAACCTGGTGTTCACCCGCATGCTGGCCGGGCCGATGGATTACACGCCCGGCATCCTCAGCCTGAAGGGCCGCCACGGCCAGGCCATTCCCAGCACGCTGGCCCGCCAGCTGGCCCTGTATGTGGTGCTGTACAGCCCGATCCAGATGGCTGCCGACCTGCCCGAGCACTACCTGCAGCACCGCGAAGCGTTCCGCTTCATCGAGGACGTGGCGGTGGACTGGGAGCAGAGCCGCGTGCTCGATGGCGAGGTCGGCGACTACGTGACGATCGTACGCCGCGACCGCAACAGCCGCGACTGGTTCCTGGGCAGCATCACCGACGAGAACGGCCGCGTGCTGCCGGTGTCGCTGGGTTTCCTGGAGCCGGGCGTGCGCTACCGCGCCGAGGTCTACCGCGATGGCGATGGCGCGGATTTCCGCAGCAGTCCCTTCGCCTTCAAGCGCGAAACACGCGAGGTCAGCAGCACCGATTCACTCACCCTGGTGCTGGCGCCGGGCGGCGGACAGGCCATCCGCTTCACCCCGCTGTGAATGCGCAGGTAGTGCCGGCCGCTGGCCGGCATCGTTGCGACGTGGATGGTTGCCGGCCAGTGGCCGGCACTACCGGAATGATGATCTGGAAGCGATTACAACCCTGCAAACGCCATTGAATACGTATGCAGGGTGATTCCCACGAAGAACGCGCTGCCTACCATAGCGGCGACGACAGCGGCCACCGCGTCGCACGTCCTCGACACCATCGGGACGACCACGAATCGCACTACAACATTGCCTGGGAGGGGAAAATGTTGAACCACAAGCGCAGTGCGCTGAGCATCGCGTTGGCCGTCGTACTGACGCCATCGCTGGCAGCAGCGCAGTCCACGCAGAGCACGGCAACCCCGCCAACCGGCACCGCCGCCACCAACCTGGACACGGTGCAGGTCACCGGCATCCGTCGCGGCATCGAAAGCGCCATCGCCACCAAGCAGGACGCCACCTCGGTGGTCGAAGCCATCTCCGCCGAGGACATCGGCAAGCTGCCCGACGTCAGCATCGCCGAATCGATCTCGCGCCTGCCTGGCCTTGCCGCACAGCGTGTGGCCGGTCGTGCGCAGGTGATCAGCGTGCGCGGCCTGTCGCCGGATTTCGCCACCACCCTGCTCAACGGGCGTGAAGTGGTCAGCACCGGCGACAACCGCGGCGTCGAGTTCGACCAGTATCCGTCCGAGCTGGTCAACGGCGTGACCGTGTACAAGACCCCCGATGCAGCGCTGGTCGGCCAGGGCCTGTCGGGCACCATCGACATGCAGACCGCACGTCCGCTCAGCTTCCCCGACCGCGTCATCGCCGTCAGCGGCCGCTACCAGAAGAGCTCGCTGGGCCGCGCCGCCGACACCGACCCGTACGGCAACCGCTTCAGCGCCAGCTACATCGACCAGTTCCTGGACAAGACCCTCGGCATCGCCATCGGCTACGCGCACAGCGACATGCCGATCCAGGAAAACCAGGTGGGCCTGTACGAGCCGTGGACCACCGAGCACACCACCAACGGCGACCGCCCCGGTGTTGCCGCTGGCACCTACTTCACCGACGGCATCAAGGCGCTGCGCCGCACCGGCAACAACAAGCGCGACGGTGTGATGGCCACGATCCAGTTCCGGCCGAACAACAGCTGGACCAGCACCTTCGACGCGTTCCATACCGAAGCGGAACAGATCGACACCGCCAACCAGTTCGAGCTCAACCTCAGCAACTACAACGGCGGCTACACCCCGGGACTGCTGGTCAGCAACCCGCAGGTCAACGCCAATGGCACCTTCACCGGTGGCACCGCCAGTGGCGTGTACCCGCTGGTGCGCGGCATGTACAACAAGCGCAAGGACAAGATCGATGCGTTCGGCTGGAACAACGAGTTCACCTTCGGCAGCGTCAAGCTGGTTGCCGACCTGAACTATTCCAAGGCCACCCGCGACGAACTGAACCTGGAAAACAACCTGCAGCTGACCCCGATGCCGCAGCTGGATACGGTCGGTGTGCAGTTCCGCCAGGATGGCTTCTCGCAGATCAGCCCGGGCCTGAACTACTCCAACCCGGACGCGCTGTTCCTGACCAACACCATCTACGGTTCTGGTTACGGCAAGGTGCCGAAGGTGGAAGACCGCCTGAAGGGTGGCAAGCTGGCCGCGACCATCGCCCTGCCCGAAGCAATGGCGTCGTGGGCACCGGATCTGGATATCGGCGTGAACTATGCCGACCGCCGCAAGGTGAAGACCCAGTCCGAAGGCAACATCCTGCTGGGCGCGCAGGGCGATGCCAACATCGCATCGGATCTGCAGTACCGCCCGGTCAACCTCGGCTTCGCCGGCCTGGGCACCATCCCGGCCTGGAACGTGCCTGGCGCGGTCGGTCGCTACATGACCTTCAATCCGGTCGACAACCTGGACTACCTGATTCCCAAGTCGTGGACGGTGCAGGAAAAGATCACCACCGCCTGGGCGCGCCTGAACATCAACACCGACATCGGTGTGGTGGGCGTACGCGGCAATATCGGCGTGCAGATGCAGCACACCGACCAGAGCTCGGACTCGCGCTACTGGGATAGCTCGCAGGCGGCCGGCAACAACATCCAGCCCTACTCGGACGGCCGCAAGTACAACGACTGGCTGCCCAGCTTGAACCTGGCCTTCATGTTCCCGCATGAGCAGACCCTGCGTTTTGCCGCAGCCAAGCAGGTCGCGCGCCCGCGCGTGGACCAGATGCGCGCGGGCCTGGAGTTCGGCGTGGATACCGGTACCGGTCGCCCCGGCGGCAGCGGCGGCAACCCGTTGCTGGACCCGTGGCGCGCCACCGCGCTGGACCTGTCCTATGAGAAGTACTTCGGCGAGAAGGCCTACGTGGCCGCCGCGATCTTCTACAAGGACCTGAAGAGCTACGTCTACACCCAGTCGGTGGACAACTACGACTTCACCGGCCTGCTGGGCGACTATGTGCCGCCGCCGGGCATGGTGGTGCCGGTGCTGCCGACCGGCACGTTCTCGACTCCGGTGAACGGCAAGGGCGGCACCCTGAAGGGCCTGGAGCTGACCGCGTCGTTCCCGCTGGAAATGCTGACCGACAGCCTGCGTGGCTTCGGCGTGCAGGCCAGCGCGACCTTCAACAAGAGCGACATCCAGATCCTGGATCCGGAAAGCGCGTCCAGCGTGGGCACCGACCCGATCAGCCTGCCCGGCCTGTCCAAGCGCGTGTACAACTTCACCGCCTACTACGAGCGTAGTGGCTTTGAGGCACGCGTGAGCCAGCGCCGCCGTTCGGACTTCATCGGCGAGATCGGCAACTTCAACGGCAACCGCACCCTGCGCTATGTCGTGGGCGAGAACGTGACCGATGCGCAGGTCAGCTATACCTTCAGCGACAGCAGCAGCCTGCGTGGGCTGACCCTGCTGCTGCAGGGAAGCAACCTGACCAACGAGCCGTACCGCACCTACGCCGGCACCAAGGATCGCCCGCTGGAGTACATCGAGTGGGGCCGCACCTACATGCTGGGCGTGAACTACAAGTTCTGAGGTAGCGCCGGGCCATGCCCGGCGACCCGGACTCGGTAGTGCCGGCCGCTGGCCGGTACCGCCATCGGTAGCGCCGGGCCACGCCCGGCGACAGGACACAGCGAACAGGACCGGAAACCCGCTGCGCAGGCAGCGGGTTTTCCTTTGTGCGCACAACGCGATGGCCAGTGAAGCGTGATCGGTACGGCCCCATCCACGCATGCCGTGGTTCTCCCCCGCCGCATCGCAATCGATGCGTGCCGGGCATCCATTCGCCCCCCTGGTAGATCCACGCCATGCGTGRATGCTCTGCRCCGGAACCGCGCCCACAAAAAAGGGACGGGGCGCTTCGGCCCCGTCCCCGCAAGTACCGCCACCGGAGAAATCGGTCAGCTGCGTCGTGCGCAATACACCGCACGCGGSGGCAGCTGCAGTTCATTGCCCTGCACCGTCCCCGCATCCGGGCCCGGCACAGCCACCTGCTGCCAGTTGCCCGCCGGCAGCGGATGGCTCACCGCTTCGGCCGACAGGTTGAAGGCCAGCAGGAGAGTTTCATCTGCAAGCATACGCTCGAACAGCAGCACTGGCTCGGCACTGTCCAGGAACCGGATGTCACCGTGCAGCAGGGCCGGCTGGGTACGGCGCCAGGCCAGGAAGCTGCGGAAGGCCGACAGCACCGAATGCGGATCCTGCGCCTGCACCGCCACGGCCGCCGCCTGGTGCTCGGCCGGGATCGGCAGCCACGGCTTGCCGGTGGTGAAGCCGGCCAGCGGCGCGTCGATCCACGGCAGCGGCGTGCGGCAGCCGTCGCGCCCCTTGAAGTTGGGCCAGAAGGTGATCCCATACGGGTCCTGCAGCGCCTCGAACGGCACTTCGGCCTCGGCCAGGCCCAGTTCCTCGCCCTGGTACAGGCAGACCGAACCACGCAGTGAACACAGCAGCGCCACCAGCATCCGCGCCAGGCGAGGGTCGGCCGGATGGCCACCCCAGCGGCTGACCGCCCGCTCCACATCGTGGTTGGACACCGCCCAGCACGGCCAGCCTTCGGTCATCGCCGCTTCCAGGCGCGAAACGGTGTCGCGGATGTAGGCCGCGCTGTAATCGTTGACCAGCAGCTCGAAGCTGTAGCCCATGTGCAGGCGGCCATCCTGGGTGTATTCGGCGGTGGTCGCCAGCGAATCCTCCGAGGAGATCTCGCCCAGGCTCACCGCCCCCGGGTACTCGTCCAGCAGGGCGCGCAGCTGCTCCAGGAACGGCAGGTTCTCCGGCTGGGTGTTGTTGTAATAGTGGTACTGGTAGGCGTACGGGTTGTCCGCGCTGAAGCCGCGGCCGACGCGCTTGTCGGCCGGCTTGGGCGGGTTGTCGCGCAGCTGCGCGTCATGGAAGCAGAAGTTGATCGCATCCAGGCGGAAGCCATCCACACCCCGGTCCAGCCAGAAGCGCACGTTGTCCAGGGTCGCCTGCTGCACCTGCGGGTTGTGGAAATTCAGGTCCGGCTGGTCCACCAGGAAGTTGTGCAGGTAGTACTGCTCGCGGCGCGGCTCCCACTGCCAGGCACCGCCGCCGAACAGCGACAGCCAGTTGTTGGGGGGCGTGCCGTCCTCGCGCGGATCCACCCACACATACCAGTCCGCCTTCGGGTTGCTGCGGTCCTGGCGGCTCTCGCGGAACCAGGCGTGCTCGATCGAGGTGTGGCTGAGCACCTGGTCGATCATCACCTTCAGGCCCAGGCCGTGGGCCTTGGCCAGCAGCCGGTCGAAGTCGTCCAGGCTGCCGAACAGCGGATCGACATCGCGGTAGTCGGCGATGTCATACCCGAAGTCGGCCATCGGCGATCGGAAGAACGGCGAGATCCAGATCGCATCCACGCCCAGCGCGGCGATATGGTCCAGGCGCTGGATGATGCCGGGCAGGTCGCCTACCCCGTCGCCGTTGGCGTCGAGGAAACTGCGCGGGTAGATCTGGTAGATGACGGCTCCGCGCCACCATGGATAGTGCGACATCGACAGCCCCCCTCCGGGCATGCGGGACCCGCTGGAAGCGGGCCGAAAACCAACTCCCGCAAGCTTAGCGGCGGCCCACGACGATGGCGCTGCCTGCATACGTATTCACGCCAGACGCCACGCCCGGTGGCGCGCGGCGGTGGCCTGGCCCCCGGTTTCCTCCCCAATTCACAGGCAACGCCTATAATCAGGGATGAGCCTGAAAGCCTGATCGCATGACCATCACTGAAGACACCCGTCCCGCCCTGGGCCTGTCCCAGATCCAGTCGCTTGCCGCAGTCGACATGGCTGCCGTCGATGCCCTGATCCGCCGCCGGCTGTCCTCGGATGTGGTGCTGATCAACCAGATCGCCGACCACATCATCTCCGCTGGCGGCAAACGCCTGCGGCCGATGCTGGTGATGCTGGCCGGCCATGCGGTCGGCGGCTCCGGYCCCGAGCACCACCAGCTGGCAGCGATCATCGAGTTCATCCACACCTCCACCCTGCTGCACGACGACGTGGTGGACGAATCCAGCCTGCGCCGCGGCCGCAGCACCGCCAATGCACTGTGGGGCAACGCGCCCAGCGTGCTGGTGGGCGACTTCCTGTACTCGCGCAGCTTCCAGCTGATGGTCGAGCTGGACCGGATGCCGGTGATGCAGATCCTGGCCGACACCACCAACCGCATTGCCGAAGGCGAAGTGCTGCAGCTGCTGCACGTGCACAACCCGGACACCGACGAAGCCGCCTACCTGCGCGTGATCGAGCGCAAGACCGCGGTGCTGTTCGCCGCCGGCACGCGCCTGGGTGCACTGGCCAGCGGCGTCGATGAAGCCACCCAGCAGGCCCTGTACGACTACGGCATGCACCTGGGCTACGCCTTCCAGATCGCCGATGACGTGCTGGATTATTCGGCCAACGCCGACGAGCTGGGCAAGAACCTGGGTGACGACCTGGCCGAAGGCAAGGCGACGCTGCCGCTGATCCATGCCATGGCCCATTCCGATGAGGCCACCCGCCAGCGCCTGCGCGCGATCGTGCAGAACGGTGATGCCTCGGCGATGCCGGAAGTGCTGGCGGCGATCCACGCCACGGGAGGTCTGGAATACAGCCGCCGTCGTGCCGAGGAATATGCAGAGGCCGCCGAACGGGCGCTTGACGGCCTGGGCGACAACGATGCCGTCGCCGCCCTGCGCGGCCTGGCCCGCTACGCGGTACAGCGTTCGCATTGATGGAGGAGTGCCGACCAACGGTCGGCACCTACAAGAACGGGTGGGTGCCGACCGTTGGTCGGCACACCTTTTCAACGCCTCTCGAACCGCTCCTCGAAGAACTCATCCAGTGCCTTCCAGGCGCGCTTGGCGGCGCGTTCGTTGTACTGGCAGCCCGGCGGGCTGTTGGCATCGCGCTCGGCAAAGCAGTGCACCGCACCGCTGTAGTTGGTGAACTCCCAGTCCACCTTGGCCGCATCCATTTCCTTCTGGAAACTGCCGATATCCTCGGCGGTCACGCTCTTGTCGTCGGCGCCGTTCAGCACCAGCACCGACGGGTGGCTGCCGCCGGCCTGCGCCGGCAAGGGGGAGCCGAGCCCGCCATGCAGGCTGACCACGCCCGCCAGCGGCGCGCCGGCGCGGGCCAGTTCCAGCACCGTGGTGCCGCCAAAGCAGAAGCCCACTGCGCCGATCCGGCTGGCGTCCAGCGGTGCCTTGCCCGCCTGCGCCTTCAGTACGTTGACCGCCTCCAGCGCCCGCGCCCGCAGCAGCGGCCGGTCATTGCGCAGCTTGGTCGCCACCGGTCCGGCCTCGGCATCGGTCTTCGGCCGCACGCCCTTGCCGTACACATCGGCCACCAGCACCACGTAGTCATCGCCCGCCAGCTGCTTGGCCTTCTCGATGGCCGATTCGTTCACGCCCTTCCAGTTCGGCACCATCACCAGGCCGGGACGCTTGTCAGCATCTCCATCGTCATAGACCAGTACGCCAATGAAGGTCGTGCCCTGGTGCTTCCACTCCACCGGCTGGGTCTTCATCGCCGCCCACGCTGGCATCGCTGCCAGCCCCAGTACCATCGCCACGCCGCAACGCCAACGGTTCATGCGCCTGCTCCAGAAAAAGGGGACGGAGGGGATTAAGCCGTAATCGCCCCTCCCGCGTCGCATTCTGCATTGGCGGCGTGACGCAGGTGTGGTTGGATACGACTTGATCCCCTCCGTCCCCTTTTTTCTGCATGAATCTTGTTGATCGCTTTCTGTCTGGATTGATCCCGCGGCTGCCCGAGGACGATGCCCCGCAATGGGCGTGGACCGAAGGCGCCAGCGAGGCCGACCTGCAACGGCTGCGCGCGCAGTGGCCGCAGGTGCCCGACAGCCTGGTCGAGCTGCTTTCGCGCGTGGACGGCACGCACTTCCGCGACTATCCGAAGGGCGAGGTCTGCGTGCTGATGCTGGGCTCGGACGTGGGCGACTACCCGTACTACCTGCGCTCCATCGCGCAGATCTTCGAAGACCAGCAGCAATGGGACGACAGCATCCGTTCCATCTACGAGGAATGGCTGGAAGAAGAACCGGAGATCCTCGATGCCGGCATCGATGCCGACCTGCCGATGAGCCGCCGCCTGTGCTTCTCGCACTGCATGAACAACGGCGGCACCTCGATGCTGTATCTGGATTTCGATCCCGCACCCGGCGGCAGCGTTGGACAGGTGGTGCGCTACCTGCACGACCCGGACAGCTACGCGGTCATCGCCCCCAGCTTCGATGCCTACCTGCAGCAGCTGATCGACCGCGACTACAGCTTCCTCGACGAGGAACGTTGACCGCGTCGTGGTGACGGCAGCCGGCGTGGGCTCGGCTCTCCAGTAGATCCACGCCATGCGTGGATGAAATCCCCGGGTTGCCGGCCACCGGCCGGCACGACCGTCAGGCGATCCCGATACCCGGAATCGCGCTGATCGTATCCGGGTCGAACCCGGCCAGCTCGGCGAAATGCCGCCCGCGTGCAACGTAATCGCGGTAGGCGCCATAGCTCGGCGCGCCCGGCGACAGCAGCACCACCCCACCCTGTTCGCCCAGTGCGCGACGCGCCAGCGACATCGCATCGGGCAGATCGGCAGCGGCATGCAGGCCGAAACGGCCGGCGTCGGCCAGCGGCTGCAGCATCGCGTGGATGCGCGGACCGTTGCTGCCCATGGTCACGATCTCCACCGGCGGCACGTCGTGCGCCATGTGCTGCATGAAATCAGTCCAGTCCAGGCCACGATCGTGACCACCGACCAGCAACGCGATGCGCTGGCCGGCAAAGCACTCCAGCGCCGCCAGGCTGGCATGCGGCGTGGTGCTGATCGAATCGTTGACGTAGGTCAGGTCATCGGCCTGGCCGATGCGTTGCAGGCGGTTCGGCAGCGGCCGGAAATCCTGCACCGCCGGCGCCAGCGCCACGGCATCCAGGCCCAGCGCCTCCAGCGCGGCCAGCACCGCGCACAGGTTGCCGCGGTTGTGGCGGYCCGGCAGTGGCGTATTGCGGGTATCGAATACCGCCTGCCCGCCGCGATGCACGATGTCACCGCGCATGTGCCAGCCCTGCGGCTGGTTGAACCAGACCACCTCGCTGCCGGGCAGCGACAGCGCCGCCAGATGCGGATCTGCGGCATTGAGCACGGCAACGCGCGGCGCGGCCCCGGTCACCAGCTGCAGCTTGTCTTCGATGTAGCGCTGTTCGCTGCCGTGCCAGTCCAGGTGTTCCGGGAACAGGTTCAGCACCACCGCCACCTGCGGGTGCGCACCACTGCGCGCGACCTCGCCGGTCTGGTAGCTGGACAGCTCCACCGCCCAGTACGCAGGCGCCGGTTGAGGGTCCAGCACTTCCAGCAGTGGCAGGCCGATGTTGCCGACCAGGCCGGTGCGATGCCCCGCCGCGCGCAGCAGGTGCGCGACCAGCGCGGTGGTGGTGCTTTTGCCYTTGGTGCCGGTCACGCAGATCGTGTCGCGCACGGTGCCATCGGCATCGGCATGTTCGGCAAACCACAACGCCGTGCCGCCGATGAAGCGGGTGCCCTGCTCCGCCGCCGCCAACGCGATCGGCAGGTACGGGCTGATCCCCGGCGACTTGATCACCACCTCGAATGCCGCCAAGGCCTCGGCCGACGGTTCACCACGCACGTCCAGCACGCCCTGCGTCTCCGCACGCGCGGCCGCGACCTCGCTGGCCGGGCAGAACAGGCTCAGGCCAAGCGATGGCAGGCGCGCGCGCAGCACCGCATACGCAGCACGCCCCTCACGTCCCCAGCCCCACAGCGCTACGCGCTTGCCTTCAAGCTGCGAAATCTTCACGCACCCGTTCCCACAGCGCCGCCGGAATACGATGTTCGCCCTGCAGCTGCATCAGCGGTGCAAGCTCCAGCTCGGCCGCATCCAGCTGCGGCTGGATTTCATTGCAGAAGCGCTTCACCAGCACGTCTTCCTTCCACTCCGGGCGCTGCGCCAGGGTGGCCATCGCCGCACGCGATTCGCGGCCTTCGCCCACGCATTCGAACGGCTTGTGGTCCTGGAATTCCAGCAGCGCATCGAAGCCACCAGCCTGCTCGATGTCATCCAGCAGGTTGCGGCCGAAGATGCGCACCAGGCGGGTCTTCGGCATGAAGGGTGCCAGCGCCAGGAAAACGAAGTGGCACTTCGGGCAGACGCCGCACCAACGGTTCACCGGGCGCTCGCCAAGGATGTGGAAGTTGCGGTTGCAGCTGGAGAAATGCGCGTCGTAGAAATCGCTCTTGGCGAACTGGCGGGCCACCGCAAGCTCCGACATCGGCCGCAGCAACGAGTAGTACTGCAGGTCGGCGGCCACGTACTTGCGCACGTGGTTGCCAAAGGCCTGCTCGCAGGCCCAGCCCTTGGACCACTGGTGGTTCACTTCACCGGTGCCCGGAATCTGGCTGCCGTAGCTGGCCGAGCGCTCGTTGGAGAACACCACCTGGTCCACACCGTGCAGCAGCGCAGCCAGCAC